>NZ_JBHYJH010000033.1:12329-66568 GCF_042740445.1 Streptomyces sp. NPDC059003
CGCCTCGCTCTTTCGGCATCGCCCCCCCACCCAACAAGCTACCCGCCCTGTTAAATTGGGTGGGGCGGGCCCCTGCCCCGGGGGCCGGCCCCCCCCCCACGGCCCCGGCCCCCCCACCTCGATCGGCCGGTGACGGCGTCAGGCCTTGCGGCTCCGCGTGGCCTTCTTGGCTGCGGTCTTCTTGACTGCCGTCTTCTTGGTGGCCGCCTTCTCGGTGACCGTCTTCTGAGTGGCCGTCTTCTGAGTGGCCGCCTTCTTGGTCGCCGTGGTCTTCTTGGTGACCGTCTTCTTCGCGGGTGCCGTGGCCGCGGCCACCGTCTTCTTGGCGGCCGCCTTCTTCGTCGTACGCCGTGCCGGAGGCATCCCCGCGTCGCTGATGCGGTCCGCCGCGATGATGTCCCGCAGGAACTTGCCCGTGTGGCTGGCCGGGACTCCGGCGACCTGCTCGGGGGTGCCCTCGGCGATGACGAGGCCGCCGCCGCTGCCGCCCTCGGGGCCCATGTCGACGACCCAGTCGGCGGTCTTGATGACGTCCAGGTTGTGCTCGATCACGATGACCGTGTTGCCCTTGTCGACGAGGCCGGACAGGACCGTGATGAGCTTGCTGATGTCTTCGAAGTGCAGGCCGGTGGTCGGCTCGTCGAGGACGTAGACCGTGCGGCCCGTGGAGCGCTTCTGGAGCTCGCTCGCCAGCTTGACGCGCTGGGCCTCGCCTCCGGAGAGGGTGGGCGCGGACTGGCCGAGGCGGACATAGCCGAGGCCGACGTCGTGGAGCGTCTTCAGGTGGCGGGCGATGGCGGGCACCGCTTCGAAGAAGCCGAGTGCCTCCTCGATGGGCATGTCGAGGACTTCGGCGATGGACTTGCCCTTGTAGTGCACGTCCAGCGTCTCGCGGTTGTAGCGCGCCCCGTGGCAGACCTCGCACGGGACGTACACGTCCGGCAGGAAGTTCATCTCGATCTTGATGGTGCCGTCGCCGGAGCAGTTCTCGCAGCGGCCGCCCTTGACGTTGAAGGAGAAGCGTCCGGGCAGATAGCCCCGGACCTTGGCCTCCGTGGTCTCGGCGAAGAGCTTGCGGACGTGGTCGAAGACTCCGGTGTACGTCGCCGGGTTCGACCGGGGGGTGCGGCCGATGGGCGACTGGTCGACGTGCACGACCTTGTCGACGAGGTCGTCGCCGTCCACGCGCGTGTGGCGCCCCGGCACGCTCCGGGCGCCGTTCAGCTCGCGGGCCAGGTGGGTGTACAGGATGTCGTTGACCAGCGTCGACTTGCCGGAGCCCGAGACGCCGGTGACGGCCGTGAGGACGCCGAGCGGGAAGGAGACGTCGATGTCCCGCAGGTTGTTCTCGCGGGCGCCGTGCACCGTGAGCCGGCGCGAGGGGTCGGCGGGGCGGCGCACGTCGGGGACGGGGATGGCCTTCTTGCCCGACAGGTACTGGCCCGTGACCGACTTGTCGTTGCCGAGGAGCTCCTTGAGGGAGCCGCTGTGCACGACCTTGCCGCCGTGCTCGCCCGCGCCGGGGCCGATGTCGACGACCCAGTCGGCGACCTTGATGGTGTCCTCGTCGTGCTCGACGACGATGAGCGTGTTGCCCATGTCGCGGAGGCGGACGAGCGTCTCGATGAGGCGGTGGTTGTCGCGCTGGTGCAGGCCGATGGACGGCTCGTCCAGGACGTAGAGCACGCCGACGAGGCCGGAGCCGATCTGGGTGGCCAGGCGGATGCGCTGGGCCTCGCCTCCGGAGAGGGTGCCCGCCGCGCGGTTCAGCGAGAGGTAGTCCAGGCCGACGTCGACCAGGAACCGCAGCCGCTCGTTGACCTCCTTCAGGACGCGCTCGGCGATCTTCTTGTCGCGGGCGGTGAGCTTCAGCTGGGCCAGGAAGTCCGCGCAGTCGCTGATCGACATCGCGGAGACCTCGGCGATGGACCTCCCCATCACCGTGACGGCGAGGACGATCGGCTTCAGGCGCGTGCCCTCACAGGTGGGGCAGGGCACCTCGCGCATGTAGCCCTCGAAGCGCTCGCGGCTGGCGTCGCTCTCGGCCTCGCTGTGGCGGCGCTTGACGAAGGGGACGGCGCCTTCGAAGGCCGTGGTGTAGACCCGCTCGCGGCCGTACCGGTTGCGGTAGCGGACCTCGATCTGGGTCTTGTGGCCGTAGAGCAGGGCCTTCTTGGCGCGCTGGGGCAGGCCCGCCCAGGGCATGTCCATGGAGAAGCCGAGGGCGTCGGCGAGGGCTCCTACGAGGCGGCCGAAGTAGTCCTTGGTGTGGCCGTGCGACCAGGGGTGGATGGCGCCCTCTTCGAGGGACTTGTCCTCGTCCGGGACGAGCAGCTCGGGGTCGACCTCCATGCGCGTGCCGATGCCCGTGCAGTCGGGGCAGGCGCCGAAGGGCGAGTTGAAGGAGAAGGAGCGGGGCTCCAGCTCTTCGAAGGACAGGTCGTCGTACGGGCAGTACAGGTGCTCCGAGTACATGCGCTCGCGCTCGGGGTCGTCCTCGGGGAGGTCGACGAAGTCGAGCACGACCATGCCGCCGGCGAGGCCGAGCGCGGTCTCCACGGAGTCGGTGAGGCGGCGCTTGGCGCTGTCCTTGACGGTGAGGCGGTCGATGACCACCTCGATGGTGTGCTTCTCCTGCTTCTTCAGCTTGGGCGGGTCGGAGAGCTGGATGGTCTCGCCGTCGACCCGCGCGCGGCTGTAGCCCTTGGTCTGCAGGTCGGCGAAGAGGTCGACGAACTCGCCCTTGCGCTCGCGCACCAGCGGCGAAAGGACCTGGAAGCGGCTGCCCTCGGGCAGCTCGAGGACCTTGTCGACGATGGCCTGCGGCGACTGCCGGGAGATCGGGCGGCCGCACTCCGGGCAGTGCGGCTTGCCGATGCGGGCGAACAGCAGGCGCAGGTAGTCGTAGACCTCGGTGATGGTGCCGACCGTCGAGCGCGGGTTGCGCGAGGTCGACTTCTGGTCGATGGAGACCGCGGGCGACAGGCCCTCGATGAAGTCGACGTCCGGCTTGTCCATCTGGCCGAGGAACTGCCGGGCGTACGACGAGAGGGACTCGACGTAGCGCCGCTGGCCCTCGGCGAAGATCGTGTCGAAGGCCAGCGAGGACTTGCCCGACCCGGAGAGACCGGTGAAGACGATGAGGGAGTCACGCGGGAGGTCGAGCGAGACGTTCTTGAGATTGTGCTCGCGCGCGCCACGGACGATGAGACGGTCGGCCACGCCGGTCCGCACCTTTCTTGAGAGAAGTGACAGGGGCAGGGCCCCCGTCCTTCACAGACTAGGGCGGCCCACTGACAACGCCGGGCGGTTTCTCCGGTTGGTGAAACCCGGACCATCAAGAGTGCCCGATGCCGCGCCCGAGCTTATAGCACGGACATTCGATTTGAGGGGGTGGTCGGCCGCCTTCACCCGAACGTGTGGCGGGGCTATCGTCAGGCCCATGATTGATCATGTGCGCGACCTGGCGTCTGTACGTGACGCGACCGATCGGCTGCTCGCCGCAGCCACCGCCCTGGACGACACGGCGGCCGCAGGACCCTCCCGCCTCCCGGGGTGGACCCGGGGCCATGTCCTCACCCACCTCGCGCGGAACGCCGACGCGCTCGTGAACGTCCTCGCCGGACGCCCGATGTACGCCAGCGCCGATGTGCGCGACAGCGACATCGAGCGGGGCGCACCGCGGCCGCTGGCCGAGCAGATCGAGGACGTGCGCCTGTCGGCGGCGCGCTTCCAGGACGAGGCGGCCCTGCCCGCGGACTGGTCCCGCACGGTGGAGCTGCGCAACGGGGTCACGGACTCGGCGTCCCGGGTGCCGTTCCGGCGCTGGATCGAGGTGGAGCTGCACCACGTGGATCTGGGGATCGGGTACGAGCTGGAGGACCTGCCCGACGACTTCGTGACCCGCGAGATCGACTTCCTCACCAAGCGCTTCCTGGGGAACGCCGACGTACCGCCGACGCACGTCACCGACGGCACGCACGCGTGGAGCACGGGCCGCGCCCAGGAGAGCGGGGAGAAGCCGGAGGTCACCGTGAGCGGCCCGGCGCCCGCGCTCCTCGGGTGGCTCGCGGGCCGCCGCGACAAGGCCGCCCTGGCCCCCGTACTGACCGTCGACGGCGGCCTCCTGCCCGCCCTCCCCCCGCTATAGGCTGAGCCCATGACGTACAGCGGAGCGGTGAAGGTCGGCGGGCCCGCGGATGTGCACGAGCTGCAGGACCTGATGATCTCGAAGGTCGCGGTCGGGCCGATGGACAACAACGCCTACGTGCTGCGCTGTCGGGCCACCGACGAGCAGCTCCTGATCGACGCGGCGAACGAGGCGGCGACGCTGCTGCGCCTCATCGGCGACGACGGCATCACGTCCGTCGTCACCACGCACCAGCACGGCGACCACTGGCAGGCGCTCGCCGAGGTCGTCGGGGCGACGGGCGCGCGGACGTACGCGGGCCGCGAGGACGCCGAGGGCATTCCGGTGCCGACGGACGTCCTCGTCGACGACGGCGACACGATCAAGTTCGGCCGGATCTCGCTCACGGCCCGCCACCTCGTGGGCCACACCCCGGGCTCGATCGCCCTCGTGTACGACGACCCGCACGGCCACCCGCACGTCTTCACCGGCGACTGCCTCTTCCCCGGAGGCGTCGGCAACACCTGGCAGGACCCGGAGAAGTTCGCGCGCCTCATCGGGGACGTCGAGACGAAGATCTTCGGCACGCTGCCGGACGAGACGTGGGTCTATCCGGGCCACGGCAACGACACGACGCTCGGCGCGGAGCGCCCGCACCTGGCGGAGTGGCGCGAGCGCGGCTGGTGACCCGTGGGTGGCGCCGGGGACCCGGCGCCACCTGTCAGCCCCTCGGCCTGCCTTTCTGCCCGCCTTCTGCCCGCCCTCTGTCAGCCCTTCCGCGTTACCGGAGCTCGGCTCAGCGCTGCGCCACCAGGGCGGCCACCCGCTCCACCCCGAAGACGTACCCCTGCACCCCGCACCCCGCGATGACGCCGTCGGCGCGCTGCGAGACGTACGAGTGGTGCCGGAAGACCTCCCGCTGGTGGATGTTGGAGATGTGGACCTCCACCACGGGCATGCCGTCACAGGTGTTGAGCGCGTCCAGAATCGCGACGGACGTGTGCGAGTACGCGGCGGGGTTGATGACGATGCCCGCGTGGTGCTCCCGCGCCTCGTGGATCCAGTCCACCAACTCACCCTCATGGTTGGACTGCCTGAGGTCGACCGTCCCGCCGTGCGCCGCTGCCGCCTTGGCGCACAGGGCCTCGACGTCGGCGAGCGTGTCGGTGCCGTAGATCTCCGGCTGCCGCTTGCCCAGGAGGTTCAGGTTGGGCCCGTTCAGGATCATGATCGGGGCGGTGGCGAGGGTGTGGGGCACAGGGACCTCCGTGCGTCGGACTGCTGCTCCTAGACGGTTTATCACGGTGCTCGCGGGCGGCGACGGGCCGTACGCTGCCGGGCATGACGTCACCCGCCGAACAGCGCCCCGTGTATCCGCCGAAGCCCGCGCCGGGTGACCGCATAGCCGTCGTCTCGCCGTCCGCGGGGCTCCCCGGGCTCTTCCCCCTCCCCTACGAGCTCGGCCTGTCACGGCTGCGCACGGAGTTCCACCTGGAGCCCGTGGAGTACCCGACGACCCGCACGATGGGCTCCTCGCCCCAGGAGCGCGCCGACGACCTGCACGCCGCGTTCACGGACCCGACCGTGAAGGCCGTCATCGCGAGCATCGGCGGCGACGACCAGATCACCGTCCTGCCGTTCCTGGACCGGGAGTTGATCCGCGCGCACCCGAAGCCGTTCTTCGGGTTCAGCGACAACACGAACCTGCACGCGTTCCTGTCGCGGACCGGCATCGTCAGCTACCACGGAGCGTCGGTGATGTGCGAGCTCGGGCGGCCCGGCGCCATGGCCGCGCAGACCGCCGACTCGCTGCGGGCCGCGCTGTTCGTCCCTGGCCCCTACGAACTGGTGCCCGCCGACCGCTTCCGCGTCATCGACGTCCCCTGGGACGACCCGGCCTCGTTCGCCGCCGAACCGGAGACCGAGCCGGGCGGCGGCTGGACCTGGCACCTGCCCGGCGGGACGGGCCAGGTGGCCGAGGGCCGCTCCTGGGGAGGCAACCTGGAGACCCTGTCCGGGCTCCTGATGGCGGACCGCGAGATCGCCGACCCGGCGACGTACGACGGGCAGGTGCTCTTCCTGGAGACGTCCGAGGAACTCCCGTCCGCCACCGAGGTGTTCCGCGCCCTGCGCGCCCTGGGCGAGCGCGGCCTGCTGAGCCGCTTCGCCGCGCTGGTGATGGGCCGCGCCAAGACCTGGAGCTTCGAGCACCCCCACGCCCCTCAGGAGCGCGCCCGTTACGCGCACGAGCAGCGCGAGGCCGTCCTCCGGGCGCTCACCGCGTACGCGCCGGACGCCCTGGCGGTGTTCGACGTGGATCTGGGGCACACGGATCCCCAGTACGTGATCCCGTACGGCGGCACGGTGCGGGTGGACGGGCGCGCACGGCGCATCACGGTCACGTACTGAACCGCCCCTCTACGGAAGCGGCCCCCGGGGCGGAGGGGCACGCCCGTGGCGCCCGGAGACAGGTGCGAACCCCCGCGCGCCCCCGTAACCGCCGGTGACAGCGGGTAGTTGACGCACCGTGCACACCAGTGACTGTCCGTCAAAGCCCAAGGCCACGTCCCCGTCGCTGCCCCGCCTCGCCACCGCGTCGCTCGCCGGGACCGCCATCGAGTTCTACGACTTCTTCATCTACGGCACCGCGGCGGCCCTGGTGCTCGGGCCGCTGTTCTTTCCGACGTTCTCGCCGCTGGCGGGAACTCTGGCCGCGTTCGCGACATTCGGAGTGGGCTTCGTCGCCCGGCCCCTGGGGTCGGTGATCTTCGGGCACATCGGTGACCGGCATGGGCGACGGCCCGTTCTGGTGATCTCGCTGCTGATGACGGGCCTGGCCACGGTCGCCGTCGGCTGCGTACCGACGTACGACTCGATCGGTGTCGCCGCTCCCCTGCTGCTGCTCGTGCTGCGGTTCCTCCAGGGCGTCGGCCTGGGCGGCGAGTGGGGCGGTGCGGTGCTCCTGACGGCCGAGCACGCGCCCGCCGAGCGGCGCGGGCTGTGGGCGAGCTTCCCCCAGGTGGGGCCCGCGATCGGGTTCCTGCTCGCCAACGGCATCATGCTGGTGCTCTCGGCGACGCTCACGGACGCGCAGTTCGCCTCCTGGGGGTGGCGGATTCCGTTCTGGGGCGCGGGGCTGCTGGCGGCGGCGGGGCTCGCGCTGCGCGCCTCGCTCGCGGAGAGCCCGGACTTCCTCGGCGTACGCGAGCACGCGCGCGTACCGCTCGCGGAAGTGGCGCGCGGGCACTGGCGGCTCGTCCTGCTCACGGCGGGCGCGCTCGCCGTCGGGTACGCGGTGTTCTACGCCGTCACGACCTGGTCGCTCGCCTACGGGGTGGAGCAGCTCGGGGTGAGTCGCACGGTCATGCTGGTGTGCATCATGGCGGCCGTCGTCGCCAAGGGGGCGCTGACGCCCGTGGCGGCGCACCTCGGCGACCGCTACGGGCGGCGCCCGCTGTGTCTGCTCGGCTGCGCGGCGATCGTGCTGTGGATGTTCCCCATGGTGGGGCTGCTCGCGACCGGGGAGCCGCTGTTGATGTTCCTGGGCTTCCTGGTGGCGCTGCTCGCGTTCGTCACGATGTTCGGCGTGGTCGCCGCGTATCTGCCGGAGCTGTACGAGCCGCGTGTGCGCTGCACGGGGGCCGCGGTCGGCTACAACCTCGCCGGGGTGCTCGGCGGGGCGCTCACGCCCCTCGTGGCGACGGCTGCGGCGCGCGGGGACGGGCCCCCTTGGGGTGTGGCCGCGTATCTGACGGGGGTGGCGGTGCTCAGTCTCGGGTGTTTCGCGCTGCTGCCGGAGACCCGGCCCGCGCGGGAGCCGGTGCCGGTCACGGGGTGAGCGGCACCGGCTTCCGGTGTCGGGGGCTGTTCGCGGGCTCGCCGTCGGGGTCGCGGGCTCGCTGTCGCCGTCAGGGATTGCCGTCAGGGATCGCCGTCAGGGATTGATCGCGAGCTCCAGGTACGCCGCGAACAGGACCAGGTGGAGGCCGCCCTGCAGCGGTGTGGCCCGCCCGGGCACGACGGTGAGCGTGCCGACGGCGACCGTGAGCATGAGCAGCACCATGTGCGTCGAGCTGAGCCCGAGCACGAGCGGCCCGGACAGCCATACCGAGGCGACGGCGACGGCCGGGATGGTCAGGCCGATGCTGGCCATGGCCGAGCCGAGCGCGAGGTTGAGGCTGGTCTGGACGCGGTCGCGGCGGGCGGCCCGCACCGCCGCGATGGTCTCGGGGAGCAGCACGAGCAGCGCGATGATCACGCCGACGACGGCGTGCGGCATGCCCGCGGACTCCACGCCCGACTCGATGGTCGGCGACACGCCCTTGGCGAGTCCGACGACGCCGATCAGCGCGAGCGCGAGCAGGCCGAGGCTGATGAGCGCGGTGCGGGCGGAGGGGCCCTCGGCGTGGTCGTCGGTGTCGACCACCTCTCCCTCGCGGGTGACGGGCAGGAAGTAGTCGCGGTGGCGCACGGTCTGCGTCGCCACGAACAGGCCGTACAGGACGAGCGAGGCGAGCGCGGCGAAGGTGAGCTGCGACGTGGAGAACTCCGGGCCCGGCTTGGACGTGGTGAAGGTCGGCAGGACCAGGCTGAGCGTGGCGAGTATGGCGACCGTCGCGAGCGCGGCGCCGGTGCCCTCGGAGTTGAAGACGGCGACGCGGTGGCGCAGGGCGCCCGTGAGCAGGCACAGGCCGAGGATGCCGTTGCAGGTGATCATCACGGCGGCGAAGACGGTGTCGCGCGCCAGGGTGGAGCTCTTGTCGCCGCCGTCGGCCATCAGGGTGACGATCAGCGCCACTTCGATGATGGTGACGGCGATGGCGAGGACGAGCGAGCCGAAGGGTTCGCCGACGCGGTGGGCGATGACCTCGGCGTGGTGGACCGCGGCGAGCACCGCGCCGGCGAGTACCGCCGTCACCAGGGCGACCACGCCGCCCGGCAGGTCCCGCCCCCAGGTGAGGGCGAGCAGGACGACTCCGAGTACCGGCACGGCGGCCGTCCACCGCGAGGCGAGTGACCGGAGTCTGGGGATCATGTCTTCGATGCTGCCCCGCGCGCGGGAGGGCCGCGACTTCATACGTTCCTCTCTATGCGGAAGCGGTGCACGGTCGTCGTCGACCGTGCACCGCTCCAGGTGGTTCCGTTCAGTGGCACCCGCGTTCTACGGAGAGGGCGTTCATGCCCTCCCGTAGAGAGAGGGTGTTCGTGCCCTCCGTAGAGGCGGTCGTGTCCTCCGTAGAGACCTGTTACGCCTCGACGCTGTCCTTGGGGGCCTTGTCCTCGTCGGCCGCCTGGGCCGCCTCGCGCTCCTCCTGCTTCTTGGAGGCGATGAGGCTCGTGATCGTCGTGACGATCAGGACGCCGCAGATCACGCCGAGCGAGACCGGGATGGAGATCTCGGGGACGTGCACCCCGGACTCGTGCAGGGCGTGCAGGACGAGCTTCACGCCGATGAAGCCGAGGATCACCGACAGGCCGTAGCTGAGGTGGACCAGCTTCCTGAGCAGTCCGCCGATGAGGAAGTACAGCTGCCGCAGTCCCATCAGGGCGAAGGCGTTGGCGGTGAAGACGATGTACGGGTCCTGCGTGAGGCCGAAGATCGCCGGGATGGAGTCCATGGCGAACAGCACGTCGGTGGTGCCGATGGCGAGCATGACGACCATCAGGGGCGTCATGATCTTCTTGCCGTTCTTCCGGATGAACAGCTTCGTGCCCTCGTACCGGTCCGAGACGCCGAACTTCTTCTCGATGGACTTCAGGAGGCGGTTCTCCTCGAAGTCCTCCTCCTCGTCGTCGGAGCGCGCCTCCTGGATGAGCTTCCAGGCGGTGTAGATCAGGAACGCGCCGAAGATGTAGAAGACCCAGGAGAAGTTGGCGATCACCGCGGCGCCGGCGGCGATGAAGATCGCGCGCAGGACCAGGGCGATCAGCACGCCGAACAGCAGCACGCGCTGCTGCAGATGGGACGGCACCGAGAACTTCGCCATGATCAGGATGAAGACGAAGAGGTTGTCGACGCTGAGCGACTTCTCGGTGATGAAGCCGGCGAAGAACTCACCGGACGCCTGACTCTCGCCCGCGACCAGCAGGCCGATGCCGAAGAGCGCGGCGAGCACGATCCAGACGACCGTCCAGATTCCGGCTTCCTTGATCGACACGTCATGCGGCTTGCGCCCGATGAAGAAGTCGACCGCGATCAGGGCACACAGACCGAGAACGGTCAGCACCCACAGGGTCATAGAAACGTCCACTGCGCCTCCGGCGTCGTACGGCTACTGATCAGCGTCGTCGCTGCCGGAGGTCTCTTCCACCCGGGCACTGTCCGTGCGCCGCGGGCCGACGCCCCGGGACCGATGGCGGTCCGTACTGACGGGCACGTCGCGTACGGGAGTACTCCCCTCCGCACCAACAGAGTACGCGAAAGACCAAGCTTTGGTAAAGGGGTCGGCAAACATGCACCAAGTAGCCAGGTCAGAGGGGCGTGACATCACTTAGTCGACTTGACGGCGCCGAGGGCGTGCGGTGCGCAGGGCGCACGAGGTGCGTACGGGAAGGCCGTCCCGAGGGCATGGCGAGGGGCGCGTGCTCAAGGACATGGCGCGGGGCATGTCCTCAAGGGCATGGCGAGGGCGCGTGCTCAGGTGCACGCGCCCCGGCTCCTGACTCAGCGGCTGCCCGTGCGGCGGGCCGTGCCCGCGCGGTCGAGGACGTGGTGCAGGACCTGGCTGTGGGGCGGGGGCAGCGGCGGCTCGTACGTCCACGCGTGGCCGACCCAGGGGTCGGCGAGGTGGTCGTCCGGCACCGGCGTCAGGCGCAGCAGGGCGCGCCACAGCGGGTCGAGCAGCGGGCCGTACTCCGCGGCCTCCTCGCGGTCGGCGACCATCATCAGGTGGACGCCCACGGCGGGGCCCTCGTCCGCCAGGTACCGCAGTTGGGTCACGGCACGGTCGTCGAAGCCGTGCGGGAAGTCGTTGACCACCAGGAGCTGCTCGCCCGTGTCCAGGTCCGGCGGCAGCGACTCCGAGACACCGCCGCGGACCGCCATCTGCACCAGGTCCACGCGCTGCGTGAGCTTCGTGAGGACCGCCGTGACCCCGGCGGCGCCGGCGGCGGGCGGCTCGTCCAGAACACCGGCCGCCACGAGCGGGGCCAGCGCGCCCGCGCCGGTGCCCGCGGGGTCGATGACATGCACGGCGAACGCGCCCGGAGGGTACGCCGCGAGCAGCCGCGCGGCGTGCGCGACGGCGCTGTCCAGGGCGAGGCGGCGCAGCTGGTCGGCGTCGGCGAGCGAGTCCGTGCCGGAGCGGCCGCTGTCGATCCACAGGCCGCGCTCCAGGGGCAGCCGCACCAGCATGGGGATACGGAGGTCCGGGCGCTCCGGGAGATGGAGGCCGCCGAGGCGCAGCGCCATCGGGATCTCCATGGGCACCCGGTAGCCCTGCCAGACGGGGCTCGACCAGTCGGCGAACGCCGGAGGCAGCGCGGGCTCGACGACCTCCACCTCGGCGGCGAGCTGGGCCAGGTCCCGGTCGAGGGCGGCCCTGGCCTGGTCGACGAGGTCGCCGTGCCGGGCGCGGGCGGCCTCGCGCGCGGCGTCACCTGTGTCGCCGATGCGGCTGCGGGGGTCGGACAGGACCTTGTCGAGCTCCTGCTCCATGCGGGAGTCGGCGAAGTCGACGGCGCTTCGGTACGCCGCCGTCGTGCGGGCCAGGTCCTCGAACATGCCCCACACCTGGTTGTAGAGCCGCTCCTCCATGGACCAGCCGGTGGCGTCGCCAGCGACGGGCTGGGCGGCCTGACCGGGGGCCGCCGGAGCCGCGGTGGGCGGGGGCGGCGGGGGTGCGGTGGTCTGGCGGCGCGGGTGGGTGTAGTCGATGGGGCCACCGTCGGCGCCGCCGTCGGGCTGCCGGGCGGGGGTGGCGCCGTCGCCGGGGTGGGGCGGGGTCGGGGGCGTGACCGGCTGGGGCGCAGGCGGGGTCGGCTGGGCGGGCGGCGTGACCGGCTGGGTGGCGGCCGGGTCGCCGTGCGACGGGGTCGGAGACGGCTGGGAGGGTGTGGCGGGGCCTTGACCCGACTGCGGTTGGCCCGGCTGCGGTTGGGCGGGCCGCTGTTGGCCCGGCTGCTGCTGTGCGGGCGGCTGATGGGCGGGCAGTTGTTGGCCGGGCGGCGTTGAGCCCGGCGTGGGCTGCTGGCCGGGCGTGATCTGGCCCGGCGCGGGCTGCTGCTGGCCCGGCGTGATGTGTCCCGGCTGCGGGGACTGCTGGCCGGGCGCGATCTGACCCTGCGGGGGCGACTGCTGCCCCGGTGGCACAGGGCCCTGGGCGGACGGCTGCGGGCCCGGCGCGGCGTGGCCCTGCGCGGCGGCACGCACGCGTGCCTCGTCCGACGGCCGGGGCGGCGGCGCGGCCACGGAGCGGGCGAGGCCCTGGGCCACCGCTTCGTTGATGGCGCCCGCCAGCTCCTGGGCCTGGGGCAGACCCTGGTCGGCGAGCATCTCGGCGAGCCCGCCCGCGTAGCCCTGGCCGACGGCGCGCACCTTCCAGGCGCCCTGCCTGCGATAGAGCTCCAGGGCTACGACGGCGGACTCGGCGGTCAGGTCCGTGATCGTGAAGCTGGCGATCTCGGTGCCGTCGAGCCCGGTGACGGCGACGAAGGGCGCGGCGACGGCGCCGAAGCCGACCGGGCCCGCCGCGCCGACGGGCAGCGCGAGCAACACGTTGACCTGGTGCGCGTCGTCCGGCAGCGCGTCCAGGTCCACGGCGAGGCGGTGGTCGGCGGCCGCCTGCCGGGACACTTCCAGGCCCGGCAGGACGGGTGCGCCGGGGTGGGCGACCCAGGCGGTGCCGCGCACCTTGCGCCGCTCGTCGCAGAGCGTGGCACCGGCGACGAGCGGCTTGCCGGCCGACACCCTGATCTCGAGGCGGGTGCCGGGAAGCGGATGGTTCTGCCCCCTGACCAGCTCGGCCGTCATCGTTCGTTCCCCCTTGTCGGCCCCCCACCGGGCCTTCGTACGGACTGCCGTGCTTGGCCGCCGTGCCCGGCGGCCGGGCCTGCCCCTACAGGTGCGGCAGGATCGACGGCATCAGATCCTGGAAGGTGCGGCCGTTGGCGGGGTTGCCGAGGGCCGTCATCTGCCAGCCCGGGCCCGCGCGGTGGACCTTGGCCATGATCTGGGCGGTGTACTGGCCGCCGCCGTCGAGGGTGTAGCGGGCCAGCTCCTGGCCGTTGGTCTCGTCGACCAGGCGGCAGAAGGCGTTCTGCACCTCCTGGAAGGTCTGGCCGGTGAACGAGTTCACCGTGAACACGATCTGGTCGATGTGGACCGGGACGCGCTGGAGGTCGACGAGGATGGCCTCGTCGTCGCCGCCCTGGCCGACGCCGCCGACCAGGTTGTCCCCGGTGTGCCGCACGGAGCCGTCGTCGCTGACGAGGTGGCGGAAGAACACCACGTCCACCGGCTGCTTGTCGGCGAACAGGACG
The DNA here is from genome assembly GCF_042740445.1 of Streptomyces sp. NPDC059003. Classification (NCBI taxonomy): domain Bacteria; kingdom Bacillati; phylum Actinomycetota; class Actinomycetes; order Kitasatosporales; family Streptomycetaceae; genus Streptomyces; species Streptomyces sp. NPDC059003. The sequence goes on from NZ_JBHYJH010000033.1 coordinate 25,939, forward strand.
GCCGACGCGTCGAGGTCGATCTCGCGCGTACGCGTGCCGAACAGGCCGCGCCGCGGTGCCGCCTGCCAGCCGAGGCCCATGCGCACCGCGGTCAGGGCGCCCCCGTCGTTCTTCTGCAGGCTGATGGCCTGGCCCTTGGTCATGTTGACCGTCACGCGCTGTCCCCTTCTCGAACTCCCCTGGGCAACCGTCGTCGCCCGACGGTTGCCCATCACCCTATGCAGCGGTGTCCACCGCGCCGCACCCTGGATCGCGATTTGTGTCGGTCTTGCAACACACCGCGACGCCGGTGCCGTTCTCCGCTACGCCAGTCCTGCCTCCTTCATCTGCCGCAGCTCCTTCTTCATCTCCGAGACCTCGTCGCGCAGCCGCGCGGCGATCTCGAACTGCAGGTCCGCGGCGGCGGCGCGCATCCGCTCGGTCATCTCCTCGATCTGCTCGGCGAGTTCGGCGGCGGGCCGGTCCGTGGGCACGGCCTTGCCCTTCGCGGACTTCTTGGCGCCCTTGGCGGGCGCGGCGCCCGACGCCGTGCCGAGGGAGGGCACCGGGGCCTTGGCTCCCTTGCCGTCCTTCGTCTTGCGGTAGTTGCTGCCGAGGAGCTCCTCGGTGTCGACCTCCTCGCGCGCGATCGCCGACACGATGTCGTTGATCTTCTTGCGGAGCGGCTGGGGGTCGATGCCCTTCTCCTTGTTGTACGCGATCTGCTTCTCCCGGCGGCGGTTCGTCTCGTCGATGGCCTTCTCCATCGCCGGGGTGATCTTGTCGGCGTACATATGGACCTGGCCCGACACGTTGCGCGCCGCGCGGCCGATGGTCTGGATGAGGGAGGTGCCGGAGCGCAGGAAGCCCTCCTTGTCGGCGTCGAGGATCGACACCAGGGAGACCTCGGGCAGGTCGAGTCCCTCGCGCAGGAGGTTGATGCCGACCAGGACGTCGTACTCGCCGGCCCGCAGCTCGCGCAGGAGCTCGACGCGGCGCAGGGTGTCGACGTCGCTGTGCAGATAGCGGACCTGGATGCCGAGCTCCAGGAAGTAGTCGGTGAGGTCCTCGGCCATCTTCTTGGTGAGGGTGGTGACGAGGACCCGCTCGTCCTTCTCGGCGCGCTTGCGGATCTCGTGCACCAGGTCGTCGATCTGGCCCTCCGTGGGCTTGACGACGACCTCCGGGTCGACGAGGCCGGTGGGGCGGATGATCTGCTCCACGAAGCCGTCCGAGCGGGAGAGCTCGTATTGTCCCGGGGTCGCCGACAGGTAGACGGTCTGGCCGATGCGCTCCTGGAACTCCTCCCACTTCAGCGGACGGTTGTCGAGGGCGGAGGGGAGGCGGAAGCCGTGGTCGACGAGGGTGCGCTTGCGGGAGGCGTCGCCCTCGTACATGGCGCCGATCTGGGGGACCGTGACGTGCGACTCGTCGAGGACGAGGAGGAAGTCGTCCGGGAAGTAGTCGAGCAGGGTGTGCGGCGGGGTGCCCGGGCCGCGGCCGTCGAAGTGCATCGAGTAGTTCTCGACGCCGGAGCAGGAGCCGATCTGGCGGAGCATCTCCAGGTCGTACGTGGTGCGCATGCGCAAACGCTGGGCCTCCAGCATCTTGCCCTGCTTCTCCAGCTCGGCGAGGCGCTCGGCGAGCTCCTTCTCGATGCCGTTGATCGCCTTCTCCATGCGCTCCGGGCCCGCTACGTAGTGGGAGGCCGGGAAGACGTAGAGGTGGTCGTCGTCGCTGATGACCTCGCCGGTGAGCGGGTGGAGCGTGGAGAGCGCCTCGATCTCGTCGCCGAACATCTCGATGCGCACGGCCAGTTCCTCGTAGACCGGGAAGATCTCGATGGTGTCGCCGCGGACCCGGAAGGTGCCGCGGGTGAAGGCCAGGTCGTTGCGCGTGTACTGGATGTCGACGAAGCGGCGCAGGAGCTGGTCGCGGTCGATCTCGTCGCCGACCTTGAGGGGGACCATGCGGTCCACGTACTCCTGCGGCGTGCCGAGGCCGTAGATGCAGGAGACGGAGGCGACCACGACGACGTCGCGGCGGGTGAGGAGCGAGTTCGTCGCGGAGTGGCGCAGGCGCTCGACCTCCTCGTTGATCGAGGAGTCCTTCTCGATGTACGTGTCCGACTGCGGGACGTACGCCTCGGGCTGGTAGTAGTCGTAGTACGAGACGAAGTACTCCACCGCGTTGTTCGGGAGGAGCTCGCGGAACTCGTTCGCCAGCTGGGCGGCCAGGGTCTTGTTCGGCGCCATCACGAGCGTGGGGCGCTGGAGCTTCTCGATCATCCACGCGGTGGTGGCCGACTTGCCGGTGCCGGTCGCGCCGAGCAGGACGACGTCCTTCTCACCTGCGCGGATGCGCTTCTCCAGGTCGGCGATGGCCGCGGGCTGGTCGCCGCTGGGCTGGTACGGGCTGACGACCTCGAAAGGTGCCACCGTGCGTTCGATCTTCGATACGGGCCGCATGGAATCCACCGTACGACCCCGCACTGACAACGCCGTCCGCTCACCACTTCTGGGGCGCGCGCGAGCCCGGCCTGCGGCGGTTCCTGCGGCCCGGCCGCGGCGGCGTCCGCCTGCTCATGTGCCCGCTCTGCCGGTCGCCGGAGCGCGCCACCGGGTAGGACGGGGGGCGCGGCCGCCCGGCGGCCTTGAGGTCGGCCTTGCCCAGCATCATCAGCGGGTCGAACATCACGATGACGCCGGAGAGCAGCAGGAAGGCGAGCGGGCCGATCATCAGGGGCGCGAGCAGCTCGGCGGACGACGTCCCGGAGGGCGGGGCGGGCGTGTCGTGCAGGTGGACGCTGACGGCGGCCATGCCCGTGTAGTGCATGCCGCTGACGGCGAGGCCCATGACGAGGCTGGCGCCGAGGCTCCACAGGAAGCCCCTGATCTGCCCGGCGGCCCAGAGCGCGGCGATGGCGGCGACGACGGCGATCACCACGGACGCCGCGACGGTGAGGGTGTTGTACTGCAGCCTGCCGCCCAGACGCATACCGGCCATTCCCAGGTAGTGCATCGACGCGATGCCGAGGCCGGTGATCGTGCCTCCTGTGAAGAGCGCCGCGCCCCGCGCACCGCGGTAGCCGACGATGAAGATGCCGATGCCGACCATGACGATCGCGACGGCGAGGCTCGCGAAGGTCGTCACCCGGTCGTAGTGGATCGGGGTCTCCTTCACGGTGAAGCCCATCATGGCGATGAAGTGCATCGTCCAGATTCCGGACCCGATCGCGGCCGAACCGAGGGCGAGCCAGCCGGGCCGCCAGGAGTGGGCGACCAACAGTGACCTGGTGGTGCAGCGCAGGCCGAGCGCACCACCGAGACAGGCCATGAGGTAAGCGACCACCGGTGTGACGAGTCCGTAGCTGAAGCCGTCGACCGTGCCCTCCATGAGCGGTAGCCCTTCCGCCTGTCGTACCTGAATGTCCCGGACCACCCGTACGCGCCGGTCGACGGCCGGGTGACGGGGCGTCGGCTGAGGCGAGAGTAGGACTCTTCCAGGAACGTACGAACGATTTTCCGGCAAACAACACGGCTTCCGCGCGCGGGGTCCCCACATGAGGGGCCGGTGTTCAACCTGTGGCCATCCTGCGCCTGTCTGTAGTTGGCCGTGGACTGTCATCTTTTGAGCTGATCCCTGAGCTCATGACGCGAGGAGAACCCGTGTACGCACGCGCTGCCGCCGCCACGACCGCCGCTCTCCTAGGAGCAGGTGCACTCGTCCTCCCCTCCACCACCGCTGCCGCCGGCACCGCCGACGCCCGGGAGACCCGCGCCGCCGCCCGGCACGACGTACCGGTGGTCGTCGCCCACCGCGGCGCCTCCGCCTACGCCCCCGAGAACACCCTCGCCGCCATCGACAAGGCCGCGGACCTCGGCTTCCGCTGGGTCGAGAACGACGTCCAGCGCACCAAGGACGGCGTCCTCGTGATCGTGCACGACGACAACCTGAAGCGGACGACGAACGTCGAGGAGGTCTTCCCCGACCGCGCCCCCTGGAAGGTGAAGGACTTCACCGCGGCGGAGATCGCGAAGCTGGACGCGGGCAGCTGGTTCGGCCCGAAGTTCGCGGGCGCGCGCGTGCCGACGCTCACGCAGTACATGAACCGCGTCTCGCGCAACCACCAGCGGCTCGTCCTGGAGATCAAGAAGCCGGAGCTGTACCCGGGCATCGAGCAGGACACCCTGCGGGTGCTGCGCAGGACAGGCTGGCTCGACCGGAACCACGTGAAGCACCGGCTGGTCGTCCAGAGCTTCAGCGCGGACAGCGTCCGGCAGGTGCACGCCCTGCGGCCCGACATCAAGACGGGCTTCCTGGGCACGCCCGCGGCCGCCGACCTGCCGAAGTACGCCGAGTTCTCGGACCAGATCAACTCGACGCACACGTCCATCTCCGCCGACTACGTCTCCGCCATCCACGCGCTCAAGGGCCCGCACGGCAAGCCTCTGGAGATCTACACCTGGACCGTCGACGAGGCCGCGGCCGCGCGGCGGGTCGCCGACTTCGGTGTGGACGGGATCATCACCAACAAGCCGGACGTCGTGCGCGAGGCCATCGAGGACTGACCGGCAGACGGCTGATTGTGGGCGGGCGGGGCCGCGTTGTCAGTGCTCGGTCGTACGGTGGTTTCCATGAACGCCATGGGGCACCACGAGCAGGAGCAGCAGCGGCCCGCGCGACCCGGGCCGGTGTGGGCCGTCGTCCGCAGCGACATCGGCCCGCTGCTGCTGGCCGCGACCGAGGCCGGGCTTGTCAGCGTCGTCTTCCACGCCACGGACGGCGTGCGCGACAAGGCCGTCGAGCGGCTCGGCTCCCGGCTGGGCGCCGAGCCGGTCGAGGCGCCCGAATCCCCCCTGCTCGCCGAGCCCATACGCCAGTTGAAGGCCTACTTCGCGGGTGAGCGGCGCGACTTCGACCTGCCGTTGGACTGGTCGCTGATCTCCGGCTTCAACCGCCAGGTGCTGCGCGAGCTGGCCACGGGCGTCCGGTACGGAACGGTCGTCGGCTACGGGGACCTCGCCCGGCGCGTGGGCCAGCCGGGCGCGGCCCAGGCGGTGGGGCTCGCGATGGGCGCCAACCCACTGCCGGTCGTGGTGCCGTGCCACCGGGTGGTCGAGAGCGACGGCGGCATAGGCGGCTTCGGCGGCGGTCTGGAGACGAAGCGGCAGCTGCTCGCGCTGGAAGGGGTGCTGCCGGCGCCGCTGTTCTGAGGGGGGCGCTGTCCTGGCCTGCGGCACTGTTCGGCGGCAGCGCGTGCGGCCCGGTCGGTACCGCGCGACGACCCATGTCCGGATCGCGGAATGTGCTGGCACACTGCGCGCGTGGCCATATCCTCCTGTTTCCCGTCGCGGCCTGCGTCGCGCGTGCGATCCGCGTCGCGCCTGCGGTGCGCGGCGCCGTCGTGCCGTACGTCGCCGCCCTTGTCCGCCGCGCCCCCGGCGCGCACCCGATGACCGCGACGGAGCAGGCGACCACCGCACCGGTCGCCGTGGCCGATCTGCCGGCGCTGCGGCGGCGTATCTCCGCGGTGCTGATCGTCAGCCAGATACTCGGCGGGCTCGGCGTCGCCACCGGCATCGCGCTCGCCGCCGTGCTCGCCAAGGAGGTCAGCGGCAGCGAGTCGCTGTCGGGGCTCGCGCCCACCGCGACCGTCGCCGGGACCGCGCTGCTCTCGGTTCCGCTGGCCGCGCTGATGACCGCGCGGGGCCGCCGCCCCGGCCTCGTCCTGGCGTATCTGATCGGCGCGCTTGGTGCGGGCGTCGTCGTCGTGGCCGCGGCCGTCGAGAGCTTTCCGCTGCTGCTCGTGGGCATGGCCGGGTTCGGCGCGGCGTCGTCGGCGAATCTGCAGGCGCGGTTCGCGGCCGCCGATCTGGCCGAGCCGACGGCCAGGGCGCGCGCCATCTCGAACGTCGTGTGGGCGACGACGATCGGCGCGGTGCTCGGGCCCAACATCGCGGCGCCCGCGGGCCGCAGCGTCACGGGGCTCGGCATCCCGAAGGCGTCGGGCGCGTTCGTGTGGGCGGCCGGGGTCTTCCTGGTCTCGGCGCTCGTCGTGGCGGTGCTGCTGCGCCCCGACCCGCTGCTCACCGCCCGCGCCCTGGAAGCCGACGAGGAGCGGTCGGCCGCGGGCCGCTCGCTGCGGGCCGGATTCGCCGCCGTCGCCGCGTCGCGGCGGGCCCGGCTCGCCCTGGTGACGGTCGCCGTCGCGCACACCGCCATGGTCTCGATCATGTCGATGACACCGGTCGACCTCGGTCACCACGGGGCGAGCATCGACCTGATCGGTCTGGTCATCAGCGGGCACATCGCGGGCATGTACGCGTTCTCACCGGTGATGGGGCGGCTCGCCGACCGGCTCGGGCGGCTCTCCGTCATCGGCCTCGCCGTGGGCCTGCTGGCCTGCGCCGCGCTGCTCGCGGGGACCGCGGGCGGCCACCACGCGCAGACGGCGGCGGGCCTGTTCGTGCTCGGCCTCGGCTGGTCGGCGGGCCTCGTCGCCGGTTCGGCGCTGCTCACGGACTCCGTGCCGCAGGCCGCGCGGGCCGCCGCGCAGGGCCTGTCGGACCTGACGATGAACGCAGCGGCGGGCGTCGGCGGCGCCGTGGCGGGCCTCGTGGTCGCGCGGGCGAGCTACGGCCTGCTCAACCTGATCGCGGCGCTCCTGCTGCTGCCGCTCGCGGCACTCGCCCTGTTCCACCGCGGGTCCGCGCGGAGCTAGGCCGTGTCCGCAGAGTCCCGCCTGCCCCGCGACGCCTGGCACGCCCTTCGGGGCGAACGGCGGGACGTTGCGGGCACGCCCTAGGCGCTCAGCGTGATGTGGTACGCCTTGCGCAGCGTCTCGTGGACGGTCCATGTCGTGCGGTCGCCCTCGCGCAGGACCGCCGCGTCACCCGGGCCGACCTCCAGGACGTCGCCGCCCTCGACCTCGACGGTGGCGCGCCCGCTGACGACCACGAAGAGCTCGTTGGCCTCGGTGTCGGTCACCACGCCCGGCGTGATCTGCCAGATGCCGCGCAGCTGCTTGCCGTCCGCGGACTCCCACAGGACCTTGCCGGTGACCACCGGGTCGCCGGAGACGATCTGCTCCGGGTCCAGCGGCTCCTCCTCGAGCTCGACATCCGGAATGTGCACGGCGAAAGAGGCGGCGTTCTGATCATTCGTGGTCATGGCCGGTCACCTTAATGGGTCCGCTCACCGGGTTCGCCGTACGGGTTTGCGACCGTGCGCCGCTCGCCAGGGATGAAGCCAGGAACGCAGGAGACCCGACTGGCAGGAGGCAGGCCCGTGTTGGTGGTGTCCGACGAGGTACAGGCGGCTCTGGCGCGGCGGCGGCCGGTGGTGGCCCTGGAGTCCACGATCATCGCGCACGGCCTCCCGCGCCCGCGCAATCTCCAGGTGGCGCTCGAACTCGAAGAGGCCGTACGCGACGAGGGCGCCGTCCCCGCGACGATCGCCGTCCTCGACGGCCGCCCCCATGTCGGCCTGAACAAGGAGCAGGTGGAGCGGGTCGCCGGCGAGGACGGCATCCGCAAGCTGGGCCACCGGGATCTGCCCCTGGCGGTCGCGGCGGGCGCGAGCGGGGCGACGACGGTGTCGGCGACGGCGCTGCTCGCCGCACGCGCGGGGGTGCGGGTGTTCGCCACGGGTGGGCTCGGTGGGGTGCACCGGGAGTGGACGGTGACCCAGGACGAATCCGCCGACCTGGGGCTGCTGGCGCGGACCCGGATCACGGTCGTGTGCGCGGGCGTGAAGTCGATCCTGGACGTGGCGGCGACGCTGCAGCGCCTGGAGACGCTGGGTGTGGCGGTGGCCGGGTACGGGACGCGGCGCTTCCCCGGCTTCTATCTGTCCGACTCCGGGCACACCGTGGACTGGGCGCTGCGTACGCCGGAAGAGGCGGCGGAGGTGATGCGCGCGCAGGAGGCACTGGCGGGGCCGGAGTCGGCGCTCGTCGTGGCGAATCCGGTACCGGAGGCGGAGCAGCTCGATCCCGCCCTCCACGCGCGCGTACTGGATGAGGCGCTGCGGGAGTGCGACGCGCGGGGAGTGACGGGACAGGCGGTGACGCCGTTCCTCCTCGACTACCTGATGCGGCACACCGAAGGGGCGTCCCTGGAGGCGAATCTCGCCGCGGTGCGCGGAAACGTGCGGCTCGCGACGCGGATCGCGGCCGCGTGGGCGCGGGGGTGACGGACGCGGTGGACACGGAGGCAACGGTCCCGGTCCGGGCCAACGCCGAGGCCAGGGCCGGGGCCGGGGGCCTGCTGGTCGTCGGTGACGTGGTCACGGACATCGTCGCCCGGCACCGTACGCCGCTCGCGCCCGGAACCGACACGGTGGCCGCGATCCGCACGGTGCCGGGCGGGGCGGGGGCCAACGTCGCCTGCTGGGCGGCCCATTGGGGCCACGCCGACGTGCGGTTCCTGGGGCGGGTGGGGGCCGACGCGGCGGCGTGGCACCAGGAGTCGCTGCTCCGCTCCGGGGTACGTCCCCATCTCGTCGTGGACCCGGACGCCCCGACGGGCACGGTGATCAGCCTCGTCGACACGAGCGACGCGGAGGGTGACACAGGGGACGGCACGGAGGACGGCACAGCGAGCGGCACGGAAGGGGGCGCGGAGGGTGGCGGCGCGGCCGAGCGGACGTTCCTCACCGACAACGGCGCGTCCGTGCGGCTCGCGCCCGCCGACTGGGCGCCGTCGCTGCTCGACGGCGTGGCCTGGCTGCATCTGTCCGGCTATCTGTTCTTCGCCGAGCCCAGCCGGGCCGTGGCACGGGCCGCCCTGGACTCGGCTCGCGCGCGCGGTGTGACGGTGAGCGTGGATCCGGCATCGGCGGGCTTCCTGGCGCGGCATGGCGTGGACCGCTTTCTGGCGGAAGCGCGCGGCGTGCACGTCCTGCTGCCCAGCCGGGGCGAGGCGGAGCTGCTCTCGGGCCTGCCGCGGGCGGCGGACGCGGCCGCCGCGCTGAGCCGCCGGTTCCCGGACGTGGTGGTCAAGTTGGGCGGCGAGGGCGCGCTGGCCGCGCGGGACGGGCAGGTGCGGGTGCGCGTTCCGGCCGTGCGGGCCGCGGCACGGGACTCGACGGGCGCGGGCGACGCGTTCACCGGTGCGTTCCTCGCGGCGCGGACGGCGGGGGCAGGGCTGCGGGAGGCGGTGGCCGAGGGGTGCCGGGCCGGGGCGCGGGCGGTGGCGCGCGTCGGGGCGCGGCCTCCGGCGGGGGTGTCGGTGCGGGGCGGGAGGTGAGGGGCGGGGCGGGGAGTACGCCCATCGCCACCGCGAAACGGAACCTTCCGTTTCCCCAGGCCCCGCGCGATGTCGGACCGTGCTGGCAGACTTGCTCATCAAGTCCAGCGCTAGGAGCTGCACATGTCGATGGCAGGCAACTTGCGGAAGGTCGGAGGCCTTCGCAAGGTCGGAAATCTGCGGAGCGTCCGCGGCCTGAAGAAGGTGGCGCGCCTCGGGCGGCGCAGCCCCCGCGTCGACCTGAGCCACCCCGCGCGTTCTCCGCTGGGCTCGTCGGTGGTGAAGTGCGTGACGTATCGCAAGGGGGTGCGTCAGACCACGGCGCACGACGGGGATCTCGTCGAGGCCGTGGAGCAGGTCCGCAAGAGCGACGACGGCTTCGTGTGGCTGGGGCTCCACGAGCCCACGGAGCAGGAGTTCGCGGGCATCGCCGACCTGTTCGACCTGCACCCGCTGGCGGTCGAGGACGCGGTCCACGCCCACCAGCGCCCGAAGGTCGAGCGGTACGGCGAGACGCTGTTCGCCGTGTTCAAGACCGTGTGCTACGTCGAGCACGCCGAGCTGACCGCGACCAGCGAGGTGGTGGACACCGGCGAGATCATGGTCTTCCTCGGCCGCGAGTTCGTGATCACCGTCCGGCACGGCAGGCACGGCTCCCTCGGCCCGCTGCGCGAGGAGCTCGAGTCGACGCCCGACCAGCTCGCGCAGGGGCCCGCGGCCGTGCTGCACGCGCTCGCGGACCAGGTCGTCGACGACTACCTCGCCGTGACGGACGCCGTGCAGTCCGACATCGACGACGTCGAGACGGAGGTGTTCTCCCCCACCGGGGCGCGGGCAGCCGACCCCGGCCGCATCTACCAGCTGAAGCGTGAACTCCTGGAGCTGAAGCGGGCGGTGGTGCCGCTCGGCCGCCCGCTCCAGATACTCGCGACGAAGCCGACCCGCCTCGTCGCCCCCGAGATACAGGCGTACTTCCGTGACGTGGACGACCACCTCAAGCGGGTCACCGAACAGATAGCGGCCTTCGACGAGCTGTTGAACTCGATCCTCCAGGCGCATCTCGCGCAGGTGACGGTCGCGCAGAACGAGGACATGCGGAAGATCACGGCGTGGGCCGCCATCGTCGCCGTGCCGACGATGGTCTGCGGGATCTACGGCATGAACTTCGACCACATGCCCGAGCTGCGCTGGCAGTACGGCTACGGACTGGTGATGGGGGTGATCGCCACGGGATGCCTCGCCCTCTACCGGGGCTTCCGGCGCAACGGCTGGCTGTGAGGGCTGTTCCTGGGGTGGGCGTGAGGGTCAGCTCCTGGGTGGGCGTAAGCATCGCGCCCAAGGTGGGAGTGAGGATCTGCCGAGGCAGGCGTGAGGATCGTGCTCGGCCCGGCGGTTCGGGTCAGCCCTTGGCGTAGACGCTCTCGACCCAGCCCGCGAGTTGCTCTTCGGTCAGGTGCGTGGCGAGGTCGGCCTCGCTGATCATGCCGACGAGCCGCTTGTCCTCGATCACGGGCAGCCTGCGGATCTGGTGGCTCTGCATCTGTTCGAGGACGGCGTCGACGTCGGCGTCCGCCGCGATCCAGCGCGGGGTGCCCTTGGCCATCTCGCCCGCGGTGACCTTGGCGGGGTCGTGCCCCATCGCGACACAGCCGACGACGATGTCGCGGTCGGTGAGGATGCCGCACAGCCGCTCGTTCGCGTCGCTGATGGGCAGGGCGCCCACGTCCAGCTGGCGCATCAGTTGTGCGGCGCGGTCCAAGGTCTCGTGGGCGGGGATCCACTGGGCACCACGGTGCATGATGTCTCCGGCGGTGGTCATGGGTACCTCCCAGGGCCGGACGGCCGGCGCGGCGCAGGGGGCACCGCGAGTCCCGGCTCCCTCATTCTCACCGCGCCACCGCGTGGCCGCACCCGCAGCGGGCCCGGGCCACAGGGCCAGGGCACGCGACTACGCGCACCCGTCCCGAGCGCACCCGGCCGCGCCCGCCAGGCCCGGCCGCCGTAGGCCCGGCCACCGTCGGCCGCCCCACGCCGGACGGCGGCCGTCGTCGACCGCTCGACGCCGGACGGCGGGGCCGTCAACCGCTCCACGCCGGATGGCGGGGGTCGTCGGCCCGTACGACCACGTCGGCCGTGGCCGCGGGGTCGGTCTCCGTCTCGTACCGGTCGAAGGCGGGGAGCGTCCACTGTTCGCCCGGTGGCGTGCGCCGCCGCAGGGCGCCGGGGGAAAGCCGTGTGTGCACCGTCAGATCGAAGGGGAACCAATGACCGAGGAGAAGTGGACCATGGAGCAACAGCATCCCGCCGGGCGGGAGTTGAACGTAGGGGCTGCGCGTGGCGCGGTCGGATTCCGGGTCCCACAGGTCGGGCAGGACCCGGCCGGTGCCGCCCGCCTCCAACGGCCCGAAGACCTCACGCCACAGGGCGCCGGTGTCGAACCAGCCGCTGTAGTAGGCCTCGACGTCCTCGTGGCCGTACTCGAAGCGGAGCGAAGCGGGCCTGAGGAACCCCTCGGTGCCGACGACGAGCGAGGGCCGCCCGCGCAGCCGCAGCGCCTCTCCGACCCGCGCCGCGAGGCGGCCGGGCTCGGCCGCGGGGGCGCCGTCGAAGGCGACGCGTGGCCATGGGCCGCCGTCCGCCGGCTTCAGGTCGAGGAGGCGGTCGGCGAGGGTGTCCGTGAGCCGTTCCCAGGTGATCGCTTCGAGTCGCACGGGCCCATGATGCCGCCCGGAGGATTCGGCACGCGGTCCGCGTACGGGGTACGGCCGTGCGGGGAATCAACCGGCCATGACAACTCTCCCCGACCGCACCGCACTTGTGGTCGTCAAGCCGCTGAAGCGCAAGCGCTGCGCGGAGTGCCGGGCCGGGCCGCTGTCCCTACTGGTGCCCGAGGACGGCGGGCCGCGCTGTCTGGACTGCGCGGACCTCGGCCACCTCGTCTATCTGCCCCGTGGCGACACCGCGCTGACCAGGCGGTCGCGGGAGGGCAGCGCGCTGTCCGCGGTGGTGGTCCGCCTCAACCGGCGCAAGAGCCGGTACGAACGCCAGGGCGTGCTGGTGGAGGAGGCGGCGCTCGCGCGGGCCGAGGAGCTGTGCCTGGCGGACGCGGAGGCGCGGGCGCGGCGGCGGGCGCGGGACGCGGCGCGGCGGGCGGCGCAGGACGAGCGGTTCGCGGCGATGTTCACGGCGGAGATCCTGCGGCTCTTTCCCCGGTGCCCGGCGGAGCGCGCCCGGCGGATCGCCGCGCACGCGTCCCTGCGGGGCAGCGGGCGCGTGGGGCGCAGCACCGCGGGACGGGCGCTCTCGCCGGATGCGGTGACGGCGGCGGTGATCGCGGCGGTGCGGCACGGGGACACGGAGTACGACGGGCTGCTGATGCGCGGGGTGCCGCGGGGCGAGGCCCGGCGCCTGATCGCGGGGGCGGTGGAGGGGACGTTGCGGGGATGGCGTGCGCCGGACGACGGATGAGCGCGGCACGCCTACTCGACTGCGCCGGAGCCGAGTCCGGGGTCCATCCGACTCCGTCGAGGCCGGGTACCCAGCACCGCCCCCACCCTCAGCGAGACGCTCACTCCTGGCGAGAGTCCCCCGCATGCCCCCGCGAGGCGCACGCATGGTCAGGGACCCGTGCCTCGGGATTGACTTGTCGTAGACACACCACACCGGGCGGAGTGCCGCTCGGTGTGCTGGACGCCCCGGGCCTGCCCCTTCGGGGGAGCGGATCGCCAGCGGCCCGACCCACTAGGGAGTTGTCATGATCGAGGGACCCTATTTCGTGCTCGCCGTCCTCGGCGTCCTGACCTGCGGCCTGGTCGCGGGGGTGTTCATCGCCTTCTCCACCTTCGTGATGAAGGGCCTCGCCGCGCTGCCCGCGGCGCAGGGCGTCGCCGCGATGCAGGCGATCAATGTCGCGGCGGTCACGCGGGCGTTCATGGCCGTGTTCATGGGCGCGACGGGGGTCTCCGCGGTGCTCGCCGTGGTGACGTTCGTGGTGTGGCCCGACGAAGGCACGGTGGAGCTGCTGCTCGGCAGCGCGCTGTATCTCGTCGGCTGCTTCGGAGTGACCGTCGCTGCGAACATCCCGCGCAATGACGCGCTGGCGCAGGTGGACGCGCAGTCGGAGCAGGGCGCGGAGTACTGGCGCAGGTACGTCAGCGAGTGGACGATGTGGAACCACATACGCTCCGGGGCGGCCATCGCGTCGACGCTCGCCTTCATCCTGGCCCTGACCTGACAGCAGGCCCTGCCAGTAGGCCCTGACAGAAGGCCCTGACAGAAGGCCCTGGCAGCAGGACCTGACAGAAGCCCTGGCAGAAGGCCCGCGGGAAGGCCAGCGCATGCCGCCCCCGCCCGCGCGACGTACGGTGACAGGAGGGCCGGAAGACACGTCGCGCGCAGGGAGACGGCCATGGCCGACCCCAAGGGGTTCCTCAGGGCGCCGCGCGAGGAGTGGCCGCGGCGGGCCGTCGGTGAGCGGGTCAAGGACTGGGACGAGGTGTACGTTCCGGGGGCGCTGCTGCCCCTCGTCGAGCGGCAGGCGGACCGGTGCATGGACTGCGGCGTCCCGTTCTGTCACGAGGCGTGCCCGCTGGGGAATCTGATCCCGGAGTGGAACGAGCTCGTCTCGCGCGCCGACTGGCACGCGGCGGCCGAGCGGCTGCACGCGACGAACAACTTCCCCGAGTTCACCGGACGCCTGTGCCCCGCGCCGTGCGAGGCGGGTTGCGTTCTCGCGATCAACCAGCCCGCGGTGACCATCAAGAACGTCGAGGCGGCCATCGCCGACCGCGTCTGGGCGGACGGACTCGCGCCGCCGCGGCCGCCGGAGCGGCTGAGCGGGAAGTCCGTGGGCGTCATCGGCTCGGGTCCCGCGGGCCTCGCGGCGGCACAGCAGTTGACGCGCGCCGGGCACACGGTCGTCGTGTACGAGCGGGACGACCGTCCGGGCGGGCTGCTGCGGTACGGGATTCCCGCGTTCAAGATGGAGAAGGCGCAGCTGGAGCGGCGGCTGGCGCAGTTGCGGGGCGAGGGCACGAAGTTCCGTACGTCGACGGACGCGGGGCGGGACGTCGGGGTGGGGGCGCTGCGGGCCCGCCATGACGCGCTCGTGCTCGCCGTGGGGGCCACCGCGTGGCGGGAGCTTCCGGTTCCGGGCCGGGAGTTGGCCGGTGTGCGGCAGGCGATGGAGTATCTGCCGCTCGCCAACCGCGTCTGCGAGGGGGATCTGGACGTCTCGCCGCTGTCGGCGGCCGGGAGGCACGTGGTGATCGTGGGCGGTGGGGACACCGGAGCGGACTGCCTGGGCACGGCGGTGCGGGAGGGCGCCGCGTCGGTGACGCAGGTCGACATCCGGCCGCTGCCGGGTGCGGAGCGGGACGAAGGGGTGGAGCCGTGGCCGACGTACCCCCGTCTGTACCGGGTGTCGCCCGCGCACGAGGAGGCCGGGGAGCTGCGGTTCGGGCAGGAGCCGGACGTGGACGCGCGGGTGTTCGCGGCGGCGACGCTGCGGTTCACCGGGGACGCGGAGGGGCGGGTGCGGGCCGTCCATCTCGCCGGGGTCGACGCGCGGCGGCGGGCCGTGCCGGGCGGGGAGCGGGTGCTGCGGGCCGACCTGGTGCTGCTCGCGCTGGGGTTCCAGGGGCCGGAGGCGGGGGGTGTGGTGCGGGAGTTGGGGGTGTCCGTCGGGGCGGACGGGACGGTGGTCCGGGATGCCGGGTTCGCCACGGGCGTGCCGGGGGTGTTCGTCGCCGGGGACGCGGGGCGGGGTCAGTCCCTGGTGGTGTGGGCGATCGCGGAGGGCCGCTCGGTGGCGGCGGCGGTGGACCGCTTCCTGACGGGCTCGACGCGGCTGCCGTCGCCGGTGACTCCGGGGGACCGCCCGCTCACGGCGTGAGGAGCCACCTCAACCCCGGCGCCCGCACCGCTGGACGCCCGACCGCTCAGCACCCACTCGCCGCTCACCGCTCGGCACCCGGCACCCGGCACCTCACCCGGGATTACGGGAACCACCAGGCCCCGCCACGCCCCCCGAAGAACCGGCCCCCTCGAAGAAGCGGCCCCCCCGAAGAAGAACCGGCCCCCCCCGAAGAACCGGCCCTCTCGAACAAGCGCCGGACGCCCACGCGGTCACGACACTCCCCCACCCGCTCATCGACGTACAGAATCGGCCAACTACCGGACGTCACGACGTCAGGGAGGGCGTCACGACGCGTAGGACATCACCTCGACATCACCACGCGTAGACCGTCAGTACACGGAGACCGTCACGACAGCAGGAAGTCGGCTTCGCCCGCCTTCGCGCCCTGTATGAACGCCCTGATCTCGCCGTCCGTGTAGATGAGCGCGGGGCCGTCCGGGTCGGAGGACTGGCGGACCGCGACGCGGCCGTCGGCCAGCTTCATCGCCTCCAGGCAGTTGCCGCCGTTGCCGCCGCTCCACGGCTTGTGCCAGCCCTCGGTGCCGAGGTCACGGGCGGGCATGCCGTTGTAGACCCGGGACGCGGTCCCCGGGGGCCGGGAATCGGCGCGGGTGTCGGGCCGGGACGCGGGGCCCGTGCCCGCACGGTGTCGATCGCGGTCCATTCACAGCTCCTTGCGGACATCCCGGAGGATTTCCTTCGTGCGTTGTGCGGTCGCGGCCTGGGCCGCCATGCGGTCCATGACCTCCAGATGCGTCGCCACCTCGGTGCGCGCGTCCAGGTAGACGGCGCCGGTCAGGTACTCGCTGTAGACCATGTCCGGCAGCTCCGCCATCGCGAAGCGGAAGAGCACGAACGGTCCGAACGTGCCCGGGTGCGGGCCCGCCGCGAACGGCGCGACCTGCAGCGTCACATGCGGCAGCTCGATCGCTTCGAGCAGCCGGTCGAGCTGGGCGCGCATCACGTCGGGGCCGCCGACGGGGCGGCGCAGGGCGGTCTCGTCCATCACGACCCACAGGCGCGGCGCGTCCTCGCGGGTGAGCAGTGTCTGGCGCTCCATGCGCAGCGCGACATAGCGCTCGATGTCCTCGGGCCGGGTCTGGCCGATGGCCCCGGAGAGCAGCACGCCACGCGCGTAGTCCTCGGTCTGGAGCAGGCCGGGCACGAAGTGCGGTTCGTACGAGCGGATGAGGCTGGCGGCGCCCTCCAGGCTCACGTACATGCTGAACCAGCCCGGCAGGATGTCGTGGAACCGCTGCCACCAGCCCGGCTTGTTCGCCTCCTCGGCGAGCACGACGAAGGCCTCGGCCTCGTCCTCCGGGACGCCGTACGCCTTCAGGAGCAGCTGGAGGTAGGGGATCTTGAGCGCGACCTCCGCCGTCTCCATGCGGCGCACCGTCGCGGGGGCCACGCGCAGGACGCGCGCGGCCTCGTCACGTTTGAGACCTGCCCGTTCGCGCAGGTCCTGCAGGCGACGACCGAGAACGACCTGCCCGACGGTCGGCGCCGACCGCGGTTCGCTCACGTCCTACCTCCACCCACTACGCGTCACTCTCTGCTAAGCCTTGCGCCACGCCGCGTCACCGCACGTCACGCGAACTCACGCCGCATGGTGAGGCGTTGCCAGAAGTGTGCCATGCGCCGTCTCAAAGGAACACGTCACTGTGCACTTTTCAGAGTGGCCCTTGCCAAGGTGTTCGCGCCGGGGCGATAGTGGAGAGCGTGACTCCGCCCGCATCGTTAGGAACTGAGGCCACCCGACCCCGACTTGGCGCGAGCGCCGGGCAGCGGGCAGTGGATGGCGAGCCCTGTGTCACCTTCACCCTGGCCGCGCAGCCCGCTTCCGTCGCGCGCGCCCGGCGGCTGACACGGGACCGGCTCAGTTCCCTCGCGGTCGGCGACGACGCCTGCGACACGGCGGCGCTCGTCGTATCGGAGCTGGTCACCAACGCCATCGTGCACACCGCAAGCCGGACCGTCGTCTGCGAGATCCGCACGGAAGCCGACACCGTGCGGATAGCGATACGCGACGAGGGGTGCGGATCGGGGGTTCCGCGCCCGACCGGCCTGCGTGGGCCTGACGAGGAGCATGGGAGGGGGTTGCTTCTCGTGAGTGCCGTGAGCACGGCATGGGGTGTCCAGGATTCCGGATCCGGCCTTTCGGTGTGGGCGGAGCTGCCCAGGTCGCCCGCCGCCACGGCGGGCGACTTCGGCTGGAGCGAGGTCGACCGGAGCTGGGGCGAGGTCGACCAGGGTTAGGGCGTCGACCAGGACTGGAGCGTCGACCGGCGCGCCATCGACCAGAGCTTGAGCGGCCTCGACCGGAGCCGGAGCGAGGTCGGCCCGATCGAGTTCAGCTCGATCGACTTCAGCTCGATCGAGTTCGGCAAGGACGTCGCCGGCGGCTCCGACAGGGGCCCCGCCGGCGACGTGAACCACACGGCGTGACGGCCGGCCGCGAGGCCGGCGGTACGGGGATGCGAGTGCGACAGTGATGCGGTCGGGGGACATGTGAGCTCGGGGACAGTGCGACCGTTCGGCCTTGACACCTTGGTACGGCTCTCGCGAGAGCGGGAGCGGGCGGTCGGACGGCGGGTCGTGAGTGTGCAGCCAGTGGCACGGCTCGCCGTCCCCGCCGGAATGCGGCAGCCGCTCGGCTGCGACGCGGTCGCGCTGCCCGCGGAGTTCGGTCCGCGGCTCCTGGAGCGGCTGCCCCGGGTGGGGTGCGTGTACGAGGACGGGCCCCGCTGGTGGTGGATCGTGCCCGCCGAGTCCGACGTGGCCCTCGACTGGCCCCCGCCGACGCTCTACTCGCGGGGGGCGGTGCTGCCGGACGCGACGCGCGAGCCCGCCCTGGTGCACTGTCCCGCCGACCTCGAAGGGGACGTCCCCTATACACCGCCCCTCCCCCTGTACTCGGCGTACCTGGCCCTGTGCCGGACGGGCCGGGCGGTGCACGCCTGACGACGGCTCACCCTGGGCGTCGCACGTTGACCGTGCGGCGCCCTTTTCGCATGCCCGGCCGCACGCCCGGCTCCGCGCAACCGGTCCGCACGCCCGGCCACATACCCACCCCCCTGTTACCGGCATCACTTAGGGCACCCTTTCTTTACGTGTAAGAATATCAGGGTCCGGCTCTGCGTACGGGAGTTGGGCCGCTTGTGATGCCGAGACGCACTGATGAGGTACAGATGGCCGTCTTCCGTCCACCCGCATCCCCCACCAGACGTAGCCTGCTCACCGCGGGCGGTGCCGCCGCCCTGGCCGCCGCGCTCGCCGCGTGCGGCGGTGGCGACGACGACGGGGACGGCGAGGCCGCCGGAGGATCCGGCGGTGCGTGGCGGTTCGAGGACGACCGCGGCAGGACCGCGAAGGCCCGCGCCACGCCGAAGCGGATCGTCGCGTACGTCGCGTCCGCCGCCGCCCTGCACGACTTCGGCGTGGAGTGCGTCGGCGTGTTCGGGCCCGCCACGTACCGCGACGGCCGGCCGACCCCGCAGGCGGGCGCGCTCGACGTGAAGAAGCTGACGACCGTCGGCGGCGCGTCGTTCGGGGACTTCAACATCGAGAAGTACGCCGCGCTCCGTCCCGACCTGCTCGTCAGCAACATGAACCAGCCGGGCCTGCTGTGGCAGGTGCCCGACGACAGCGCCGACAAGATCTACCGGCTCGCGCCGAGCGTCGGCATCAGGACCGCGCACGTCTCGCTCGTCCGCACGATCCAGCGGTACGGCGAACTGGCCGCCGCGCTCGGCGCCGACCTCGGCGCGGACCGCGTGGTGTCCGCCAAGTCCCGCTTCGAGCGCGCCGCCGAACGGCTGCGCAGGGCGGCGCACGCCAAGAAGGGCATCCGGGTCGTTGCCGTCGCCACGCAGCCCGCGGCCCTGTCCGTGGGCGCGCCCGGCGCCTTCCCCGACACCCGGTACTTCGCGGAGCTCGGCGTCGAGTTCGTGAAGCCGCGCAAGCCCGGCAAGCCCGGCTTCTGGTCGCCCGTCAGCTGGGAGAACGTCGACGCGTACGCGGCCGACGTGATCTTCGCCGACCGGCGGTCCAACAACATGCCGCTCGACGAGGTCGCGCGGTCCAAGCCCACCTGGGGCACGCTGCCCGCGGTCAAGGCGGGCCAGGTCGTGCCGTGGAACAACGAGGCCCAGTTCAGCTACGCGGGCTACGCGCCGCTCATCGAGCGGTTCGCGCAGGCCCTGGAGAACGCGAAGAAGGTGACCTGATGGCAACTCCGGAAGCGGCAACTCCGGAAGCGGCGGCGCCCACGCGGCACGCCACGTATCTCGTCCCGGTGCTCAGGAGTTCCCCGGTGACGCCGCGGATGCTGCGGCTGACCCTGGGCGGGCAGCGGCTGCGCGGGTTCGCGGCCGGGCGGGACGCCGACGAGCGCGTCAAGCTGTTCTTCCCGCCGCGGGGCCTGCTCGTGCCCGCGCTGCCCGAGTTCGGCCCCGACGGCATGCGCTACCCGGACGGCGCCGTCATCCCGCACGCCCGGAACTACACGGTGCGCTCCTTCGACCCGGAGCTCCTGGAGCTCGACCTGGACTTCGTGATCCACAACGGCGGGCACGCCGCCGAGTGGGCGCGCGACGCCCGGCCGGGCGACCTGCTCGGCATCGCGGGTCCCGCGGTCGGCGGGATGCCGTCGGACGCGGCGGACACCCATGTCATCGCGGGCGACGAGACCGCGCTGCCCGCGATCGCCTCGATCCTGGAACGGCTGCCCGCGACGGCCCGCGCCGAGGTGTTCATCGAGGTCGTGGACGCGGCCGAGGAGCAACATCTGACGATCGCCCGGGGCGCCCACGTGACCGTGCACTGGCTGCACCGCGGCACGGGCCCGTGGACCACGCCCACTCCCCTGGAGCGCGCGGTCCGCGAACTGCCCTGGCCCGCGGGCGCGGTGCACGCGTGGGTCGCGGGCGAGGCGGCCGTGGTGCGGGCGCTGCGCCGGTATCTGCGGCAGGAGCGCGGCCTGCCGCGCGAGGCGGTGCACGCCACCGGCTACTGGCGGCTCGGCAAGACGGTCGAACAGTGGCTCAGCGAGGAGGGCGATCCCCGGACCGAGGACGACTGACCCCGGCCCCGTAAGAACCGCCCCCAAAGAACCGACCCCATAAGAACCGGCCCCATAAGAAGCGGCCCCGAGCCGAGGAGAACCCACCCCCGGCCCGGGGCCGCCCGCGGTCCGTCAGCGCCAGGTCAACCCGTCAGCGCCAGGTCAAGGGAACATGCCCCTCGGCCCGGCGGCGCCCCCTCACGCGGCGGCGCGCTCGCCCGCGCCCCGGCACTCGTCCGCGTCCTGTCCGCGCACGATCACCAGGAAGGCGTCGGTCGCCAGGTCCATCACGACCTCCGCGCGCTGCCCCTCGCGGCGCCGGTCCCGCGCGAACTCCTCCGCGGGCCACGATCCACGCGGCCCGCCCGCGGGAAAGCGCTCGAGCACCACTCGTCCGTTCATCATGTCCTCGTCCCCCGTGTGTGCGGCTCGGTGCCAGGTGCGGAGACCCGGAGGCCTCCGCACGCAGACTCTGCACTGAGGAGAACGCGCGAAGCACCCCGAAGGACTCGCAACGTGACCTAAATGACACGGAGTTGAGGCACCGCACGCGCATCCGGGACGGAACGGTTCCCACCGCCCCACCGCCCCGCCGGCCGCGCGGTCCCGCTCAGTCGTCGTACTCGTCGTGGTAGCGCACCTTCTCGCTGCCCGCGGGCGCGCCGAGCGCGGAGGCACGGCCCTTCGGCTCCTCCCACTCCTCCTGGCGGCCGAGCGCGGTGAGGTCGAGGAGGCTGGTGGTCGAGCCGAGGCCGTCGAGTCCGCGGTCGAACGTCGAGTACGTGTGGAAGACGCGGTCGCCGTCCCGCAGGAAGCAGCTGAGGCCCGGCCGGTCGTGGAGGCGGCCCCGCTCGTCGACGTACGAGGCGTCGAAGTCGCGGTTGAACTCGGGCCCGCACGCCGCGTACCAGGGCACGACCCAGCCCATGCGGGCCTTGAACGGCAGGATGCGCGTGAACGGCGCGCGCGACACCGCGACGAACGTCGTGCCGCGGGCCCGCAGATGGGCGAGGTGCCCGATCTGGTCGAGGAAGCCCGAGCAACTGCGGCAGCCGGCGTCCCACTCGGGCGCGAACATGAAGTGGTAGACGATGAGCTGGCCGCGCCCGGCGAACAGGTCGAGCAGCGTGGCCTTGCCGTCCGCGCCGTCGAACACGTACTCCGTGTCGATCTCGACCATCGGGAGCCCGCGCCGCTCGGCGTTCAACGCGTCCCGTGCGCGCGTCGCGGCCTTCTCCTTGGCGAGCAGCTCCGCTCGCGCGGCCTGCCACTCCGCGCGCGTGACGATGTGCGGAAGTCCCATGGCGCATTCCTCCGGATCCGGTCCGCGGTTCTCCGACAGGGTGGACCGGGGGCGTCGGCGGAACTCATCGGTCGCGGACGGGATTTCCGGAAATTTCTCGGCGCCCGCCGCCTGCGCCGGTGCCGAACGCGTCGGATGCGTCCGTACGTCAGCACACGACCGGAAGTTCCAGCAGGCCACGCGCCCGCATGGAGGGGCGTCGGCGCAGCTCGTCCTCGGGCACGGCGAGCGCGAGGTTCGGGAAGCGTTCGATGAGCGCGCCGAGGGCGACCGTCATCTCCAGGCGGGCGAGGGGGGCGCCCAAGCAGTAGTGGATGCCGTGGCCGAGCGCGAGGTGGCCGCTCGCGTCGCGCGTGATGTCGAGGCGGTCGGGGTCGGCGAAGCGCTCGGGGTCGCGGCCCGCGGAGCCGAGGGAGAGCAGCACGGTCTCCCCCTTGGGCACGCGGACGCCCGCGATGGTGACGTCCTCGAGCGGGAAGCGCCGGATGGCGAGGAGCACCGGGCCCTCGTGGCGCATGAACTCCTCGACGGTGCCGGGCAGCAGGCTCGGGTCCGCGCGCACCGCGGCGAGCTGGTCGGGGTGGCGAAGCAGGCCGAGGACGGCGTTGCCGATGAGCTGCACCACGTTCTCGTACCCGGCGAAGAGGATCAGGAAGGCGAGTGACATCAGCTCGTCCTCGCTGAGCCGCCCGCCGTCGCCCTCGTCCCGCGCCGCGATGAGGTCGGACAGCAGGTCGTCCCCGGGCGCCTTGCGCTTCTCGGCGATCAGCGAGGTGAAGTAGCCGAGCAGTCCGCCGACGGCTTCCTTGGCGAGGTGGGGCCGGGTCGGGTCGGGTGCGACGAGCGCGTCGGTCCAGGTCCGCAGGTCCCGCCGGAGCTCCGCGGGCACGCCGAGCAGGTCGCAGATCACGGTGATCGGGAGCGGGGCGGCATACGCGGCGACGAGGTCGGCGCGGCCGTCGGCGGCGATGGCGTCGAGGAGTTCGTCGGCGGCACGGCGGACGGGCTCGCGCAGGCGCTCCATCCGGCCCGGCGTGAACGCCTTGACGACCAGGCGCCGGATGCGGGTGTGGTCCGGCGGGTCCATGTTCAGGAGGTTGGCGTCCAGGGCGGGCGGCAGCGCGAAGCCCCGGTAGTTCCCGGGCAGGGCGTGCGACTTGTCCAGGGACAGGCGGGGGTCGGCGAGGGCCTCGCGGACGTCGGCGTAGCGGGTGACGAGCCAGGCGGCGTTGCCGTCGGTGCCGGTGACGCGCCGCACCGGCGCGCTCTCGCGCAGCAGCGCGTACGTGGCGTAGGGGTCGTCGAGAAGTCCGTCGAGCGGTTCGGGAGTCGCGGATGCCGAGGGAGTCGCGGATGCCGGGGGTGTCGCCATGGGTCTCACCCTAAGGAGTGCCACCCCGCCACTCGTGGGCGACCCTTCAGGCCTCGGATCAGTACTCGGATCAGGCCTCGGGTCGGACGTCGGGTCGGACGTCGGATCGGACGTCGGATCAGGCGTCGTACTCCTGGATCCGCCTGCCGTGCCCCCGCTCGACGAGCGCGGGCAGCCGCTCCCCCAACTCCCCCACCACCGCCGCGACATCCACCGTGAGCAGTTCCCGGTCCCGCATCAGGACCTTCCCGTCGACGATCGTCGTGCGGACGTCGCCGCTGCGCGCGCTGTGGACGAGGGTGGCGGCGAGGTCGTGCACGGGCTGGGTGTGCGGGCCGGTGAGGTCGACGAGGATGATGTCGGCGCGGCGGCCCGGCGCGAGGGAGCCGACGCGGTCGCCGAGGCCGACGGCCCGCGCGCTCTGCAGCGTGGCGTGGTGCAGGGCCTGACGGGAGGTCAGCCAGCGCGGGTCGCCGGTCGTGGACTTCTGCACGAGCGCGGTGAGCGCCATGGACTCCCACACGTCGAGGGAGTTGTTGGACGCGGCGCCGTCCGTGGCGAGGCCGACGGGGATGCCGAGGTCGGCGAGCAGCCGCACGGGCGTGGGGTCCCAGGCGAACTTCAGGTAGCCGCGCGGCGCGCTGGCGACGGCGACGCGTCCGGTGGCGGCGCGCAGCACTTCGGCGTCGCGGTCGACGATGCCGGTGCCGTGGGCGATGAGGACGTCGACGTCGAGCAGGCCCGTGCGGTGCAGGATCTCGATGGGAGTGGCACCGTGCCGGGCGATGCTGTGCTCGGTCTGGGCGCGGCTCTCGGCCGCGTGCAGATGGACGAGGAGGCCGTGTTCGCGGGCGAGTTCGGCGGTCGCGGCGAGGTCGGCGTCCTCGACGGTGTACGGGGCGTGCGGGGCCAGGCAGGTGGTGACGCGCCCGTCGGCCGCGCCCCGGCGGCGCAGCGCGAAGTCGAGGGACGCCGCGCGGCCCTCGGGTCCCTGCGAGGAGAAGTACGCCTGGCCGAGCAGCGCGCGCAGGCCGGTCTCCGCGACGACGTCCGCGACGGTGTCCATGGCGAAGTAGTGGTCGGCGAAGGTCGTGACGCCGCCGCGGATCAGCTCGGCGCAGGCGAGCCGCGCGCCGAGCTCCACGTCGCGCTCGCCGAGGTTGGACTCGATCGGCCAGATGCGGTCGTTGAACCACTCCTCCACCGGCAGGTCCTCGGCGACCCCGCGCAGCGCCACCATCGGCGCGTGCGTATGGCAGTTGATCAGGCCGGGCAGCGCCGCCTGGCCGCGGGCGTCGACCCGCTCGACGGCGTCGACGCCCCGGGCCGCGGCCGTGGTGGTGACGTCGGCGATCACTCCGTCGCGTACGACGATCGCGGCGTCCTCGGCGAAGCCGACGCGCTCCGCCGGGTCGTGGACGAGGGCCGTGCAGCCGTCGATGACGAGGTCGGCGGGGCCGGGTGCGGCAGGCGCGGTCATGCGTTCACGGTACGTGGCGTACGGATCCGTGCGCGCACCCTGCCGCCGCGCGAGTTCCGCGGGCACGCTGGCGTGAACTGACCGTCTGGCGTGAACTGGCCGCCCGGCGCACCGCCCGGCGTGAACGGCCCGCCGCCCGATCCCGGAGGGAGCCCGTCGTGCTCCTCGGCACCTGGAACCTGGAGAACCTCTACCGTCCCGGCGGCCCCTTCGGCCCGAAGGACAAGGCCGCGTACGAGGCGAAGCTGTCC
This sequence comes from Streptomyces sp. NPDC059003, assembly GCF_042740445.1. Lineage (NCBI taxonomy): Bacteria > Bacillati > Actinomycetota > Actinomycetes > Kitasatosporales > Streptomycetaceae > Streptomyces > Streptomyces sp. NPDC059003. The sequence goes on from NZ_JBHYJH010000033.1 coordinate 50,557, forward strand.
GCGCTCGCGGCGACGATCACCGCACTCGACCCGAGCCTGCTCGGCGTGCAGGAGGTCGGCGATCCCGCGGCCCTCGACGACCTGGCGGGGCTGCTCGACGGCACCTGGCACACGGCGGTGTCGCGGCACGCGGACGACCGGGGCATCCGGGTCGGCTTCCTGAGCCGCCTCGAACCGGAGGTGATCGCCGACGTGGAGGCGTTCCCGCCGAATCTGCGTCCCGTGCAGAGCGACGACGCGGGGCGGCAGATCGCCACGACGGGCCGCGGCCTGTTCGCCGTCCGCGTCTCCAGCCGCGCCCTCGTCGTCGACGCGGCCGTGTGCCATCTCAAGTCGAAGCTGCTCAGCTACCCCGGCGGCCGGTTCCAGCCCCGGGACGAGGGCGAGCGGGCCCGCGTCGGCGCGTACGCGCTCTACCGCCGCACGGCGGAGGCGGCGACGCTGCGGGCGCTCGCCGACGACCTCCTCGCGGGCGACGGCCGCGTCCGCGAGGTGGCGGTGCTCGGCGACCTCAACGACGAGGTGGCGGCCGCGACGACCCAGCTCCTGCTCGGCCCGCCCGGCTCCGAGCTCGGCACGCCCGGGCACGCCACGCCGGACAAGGGGGACGCGGCGCGGCTGTGGAACGTGGCGCCGCTGATCCCCGCCGAGCGCCGCTTCTCGCGCGTCACCTCCGGCCGCCGCGAGCTCATCGACCACGTGCTCCTGAGCCACCGCCTGCTGCGCCGTGTCACCTCCAACGGCACGGCGGGCACGGGGCGTCCGGACGACTCGGGCGCGCTCGACCTGCCGTCGGTGGGCCTGGACCCGACCGGGCGGCAGGGCGCGGCGGGCTCGGACCACGCGCCGGTGTGGGTGCGGTTCGGGTTCTGACGGCCGTCGTCCCTTGCCGCGGCTCCTGCCACCACCGCTGCCGCGATTCCTGCCGCGTCCGTTCAGCCGCGCGGCAGCACGGTCGAGAGGACCTGCGGCAGCGGATACCAGTCCGCCGACACGACGCTGGCGTGGCGGCCCGCGAGGAGCGCGACGCGGTCGCGGGCCTGTGCCTCCGTCGGGCGCGTGCCGTCGATGGCGGGCGGCACCTTGTGGGCGTCCGTCATCACCACCAGATAGCCCCGGTCGGCGTACCACTTGGTGTCGACGGACCCGCCCGCGTACACCGACGCGTCCCCGTCGAACAGCACGAACCAGGGCCGGATCGAGGCGTCCGCGTACCGGGTGCGCGGGTCGCCGGACGCGGCGCCGAGCACGGCGGGGAAGGCGCCCGCGTCCTGGATCCGGCCCGCGGCGGCCAGGTCCCGCAGGTGGGTCGCGTACTCGCGGTCGGTCCACAGGGTGTCGACCGGGTTGTTCTGCTCGACGGTGCCGGGGATGAGCTCGACGACGAACTTCCCGGCGAGCGCGGACCGTCCGGGCCAGCCGCCGGCGCGGACGGCGTCGTCGAGGGTGGCACCGCCGGAGGCCAGCTGGCCGGGGCGGTACAGGGCGTCGCCGAGCTTGCTGCGCAGGAGCGCGTCGAGCTCGGCGGGCCCGCGCCCGTTCCGCGCCTGGAAGCCGTCCTTCAGCTCGATCTTCAGGAGCACGGGCCGGTGCCCCGGGTGGGCGTCGTGCCAGGCCTTCATGTCGGCGAGGCACCCGTCGAGGCGCTGGTTGCGCGCCTTCGTCCGCAGCTCGTCGGGCCGCTGCGCGTTCTCGCAGTTGTTGTCGTTGCCGACCGGGTTGCTGTGCGAGACGCGCCAGCCGCCGCCGAACACATTGGTCCACACGTCGAGTTCCAGCATCGCGGCGCCGGAGTCGAGCGCGTCGGCGAAGTACGGGTACGCGGTCTTCTCGTACGCGTTGTGGACGCCGACGCCGGTGGTGGCGGCGTACGAGGGGTCGTCGGCGGCGGTCGCCGGTGCCCCTTGCACCGCGCACAGGAAGGCGCCCACCGCGATCGCCGCCCCGAATCTCCGAACCGTCCCTGCGCGCACGGCGCCCCCTCTGCCCTTGTTCTCGTGTGCTGTCGTGTTCACGGAAAGACGCAAGGAAACGTACGGGACGGGAGTGACCGACCGGAAGACGGCGACTTAAGGACAGCCCCGTGCGCCCTCCCCTCGGCGGGCCCGCAGGTCGTCTACCGTTTACGCCCGTTGACGATCAGGCACCCGAAAGGCAGCGCCCCATGGCCCTCACGCTCACCCTCACCGGACCGCGCCTCGCGCTCGCGGCGACCGCCGCCGTCCTCGCGATCGGCGCGCCCACGGCGTACGCGGCCCTCGACACCGACAAGCCGGCGGCCGCCACCGCGTCGGCGCCGCCCCGCGGCAAGCCCTTCGTCGAGACCCGCCTCTTCTTCGGCACCGAACGCCCCGACGGCGGCCCCGACGTGACGGACAAGCAGTTCATGAAGTTCATCGACGACGAGGTGACCCCCGGCTTCCCCGACGGCCTGACCGTGCAGAAGGGCCGGGGCCAGTGGAAGGACAGCAACGGGAAGATCGAGCGCGAGCGCTCCTACGAGCTGATCCTGCTGTACCCGACGGCCGAGGCGAAGCGGCGCGACAAGGTCATCGAGGAGATCCGCTCCGACTACGAGAAGAAGTTCGCGCAGGACTCGGTGGGACGGCTCGACGACCGGGCCCGCGTGGACTTCTGAGCGCGCCGCCCACGCTCGGCGCCGCCCACGCTCCGCGCCGCCCACGCTCCGCGCAGAACCGCGTGACGGGCGCCGTCCGCAATCCCCTTCACCACGGGCGGGCCCAATACGCCCCTTGCGGCTCTAGGCTGTTGCTGCCCGTGGCGAAGGGGGGACCGCCATGCTGCACGTGCCGCTGCACCGGGACTTCCGGTACATCCATGAGCCGCTGCCCGTGGGCGACGTCGCGATACCCGTGCTCGGGCACGAGGAGCTCGTCGACGCGCTCCGGGAGCGACTCACGTACTCGCACGGCGGGACCTTCCTCGTCACCGGCTTCCGCGGGGTCGGCAAGTCGACGCTCGTCCTGCGGGCGCTCGCGCGGGCGGCCGGTGAGCAGCGGCGCGCCGAGGCGCTGCTCACCGTGCATCTGAACGTGGCGCGGCGGATGGAGCCGGACCAGCTGCTCTTCGCCGTCGTACGGCGGATCTTCGAAACCCTGGAGGACCGGGGCCTGTTCGCGCGCCTGCCCGCGGAGGTCCGCGAGGCGCTGCTGCTCGCGTACACGCGGACGTCCCTGTCGTTCACGCAGACCCACTCCGAGGGCAGCGAGCACGGCGCCACGCTCGGCCTCGGCGGCCAGAAGGGCGGCCCGCTCGCGTCGCTCGCGCCCACGCTCAACATGACCGGCAAGAAGATGAGCACCCGCGCGACGGAGGCCTCCTTCCTCGCGTACTCGGAGACCGACGTCGAGCACGACCTCGTCCGCATCATCCAGCTGCTCGGCGACGCGGAGAGCTGCCGCCCGCCCCGGCGCAGGCGGCGGCTCGGGCGCCGCAAGCCGCGCCTGCGCATCCATCCGGTGATCGTGCTCGACGAGGTCGACAAGCTCACCGACAACTCCGCGGACGCCATCGCCGACCTGGAGCGGCTGCTCGGCACCCTCAAGAACGTGCTGACCGCGCGCGGCGCCCACTTCGTCGTCGTCGCCGGGCCCGACCTGCACGACCAGGTGCTCAAGGACGCGGACCGGGGCGGCGGCCTGTACGAGAGCGTGTTCGCGTGGCGGATGTACGTGCCGTGCCTGTGGGCGGCGCCGGAACGCCTTGTGACGGGCCTGTCCACGCTCGGGCGCGCGGAGCTGGGGCTCGGCCCGCTGCCGATGCCGTCGGCGCAGCGGCTGCTCACCCGCACCTGGGACGGGCAGTCCTCACAGGGCGAGGCGATGGCGCTCACGGCGCTCATCACCTACCTCCAGTTCAAGTCGCGCGGGGTGCCGCGCAGGCTGCTCCAGGAGTTCAACTCGCTGGTCGGCTGGGACCCTTCGGGCCGGCCGACGCTGCGCGTCGCGGGCGACGACTGGCAGCGGGTGCTGTTCTACAGCCACTTGGAGGCGGTCGTCACGGAGGCGGTGTCCGCGAACACGACGAGCGGTCTCGCGACCGTGCCGATCGACGTCGACCGGTGGCGGCTCGGCGGCTACCACCTGGTGGACTGGACGCTGCGCAGCCGCGGCCGGGTCTTCACCGCCGAGGACATCACGGGCGACGGCCAGCTCGACCCGCTCCTGCGGATGGACAGCCCGACCGCGGAGCGGCTGCTGCGTCATCTGGCGCACAGCGGCGTGGTGGAGGTCGTCAGCGAGGGTGACCGGCCGGACGCGACGGTGTACGGCAATCCCGCCGACACCGCCATCACGTACTACAAGCTCACCGACGGCTACGCGCGCCGCCTCGCGGGCTTCGCCCGGCACAGCGAGAACGAACGCGCCGACCTGGGCCTGCCCGCGCCGCCCGCGCGCAGCGTCTGGGAGGACACCCTGAGCCCGCCGGTCACGTCCACCGGCGCGCCGGCGGCGCCACCGCTGGCGGAACCGGAGCCACCGGTGCTGCTGCTCGCCGACCGCTACGAACTGCGCCAGCTCATCGGCCAGGGCGGCATGGGCGCGGTCTACCGCGGCCGCGATCTGCGGACGGGCGAGGAGATCGCGGTCAAGCTGCTGCACCGCGGCACCGCGCAGGACCCCGGCATGCGGGCCCGCTTCGCCCGCGAGGCGCAGATCGGCCTGCGCGTGCGGCACCCCAACATCACGCGCGGCATCGCGGTCGTGGAGGACCCGGAGCCCGCCCTGGTCATGGAGCTGATCGAGGGCCCTTCGCTCTCCGCGCTCCTGGAGGAGCACCGCCTGCCGCCCCCGCGCGCCCTCGCCTCCCTGGCCGCCGACCTGGGCGAGGCCCTCTCCTACCTGCACGCGATGGGCCTGTCCCGCATCGACCTGAAGCCGTCCAACGTCATCGTCCACCCCACCCGCGGCGCCGTGATCGTCGACCTCGGCGTGGCACGCGCCCTGGAGTCGGCCGCCGCGCAGCTGACGGTGACCGGCGTCGTCATCGGCACGCCCCTGTACATGGCCCCGGAGCACGTGAGCGGCGCGGAGGCGGACATCCGCTCCGACCTCTACGCCCTGGGCATCATCCTGTACGAGTGCGCCACGGGCCGCCGCCCGCACGAGGACGGCGACATGGTGCGGGTGATGTACTCGATCATCCACGAGGACATCGACGTCAGCGCGCTCGACGTGTCCCCCGAACTGCGTGACGTGCTGCGCACCTGTCTGGCCCGCGACCCGGCGCACCGCTATCAGGAGCCGGCCGACTTCCTGGCCGCCCTGCGTGCGACCCCGGAGGCGTCGGACCCGCCCGTCACGGGCTTCCACCCGCTGCCGGACACGGCCTGACGCCTATCCCAGGTTCACGTCCCCCACCGTGTGGGCCTGAATGACGGTCCCGTGCTGCACCCCGCCGCTGATGGTGTTGTACGCGACCCCGCCGCGCGCCTCTTCATGCCCCAACTCCCGCAGCAGCGCCTGTAGTTCGCGCGCCGCGTCGGGATCGTCCCGCAGCGCCCGCCGCATCCGGCTCCGCCACGCGGCCCGCACATCCCCCTCGGCCTCCGCGTCCCCGGCGTCCCTTGCGGCCACCAACTCCGCACGGGACTCGTCGAGTTCACCGGCGAGCCCGCCCTCACCCCCGTCCCGCCGCCGCCCGAGAAACGCGACCACCCGATCCCGGGCGTGCGCCCACCCGTCCCCCACCATCGCCTGCACGAGCGCGGTGGCACCGGCGGTGGCGAGGGCGGTCACTTCTGGGTCCACGGGGGCTCCTTCGTGCGGGTCGGGGGGTGCGCGGTCGGGTTCAACGGTAGCCGGGGCAGGGGATGTTGAGCGAGGGGCGCCGAGAGGCCGCCCTGCCGATGGTAGGAAAGTTTCCTAACAATTATCTCCCGCGTCATTGACGCGAACATGCCCGCTCGCCACCATGCCTGAGACAGTCCTCCCCACCCCCCACCCCCCAGGAGAAGGACATGCCTCCCACCTCTCGTGCGCCCATATCCCGTCGCCGCAAGGCCCGTTGGGGCGTGCCCGCCGCCGCGGGGGCCGCGCTCGCCGTCGCCGGTGGGCTGCTCGTCTGGTCGCCCGCCGACGCCGCCGAGGGCGGGCGGGACGCGCGGGCCGCGTTCTCCGCCGTCGCCGTCGGGGACATCGCCGAGCAGTGCACCAAGAGCGACAGCAGGTGCGCGCACCCGAAGACCGCGGCGCTCGTGCAGCAGCTCAATCCGGACTTCGTGATGACCATGGGCGACAACCAGTACGACGACGCCCGCCTCAAGGACTTCCAGAAGTACTACGCAACCACCTGGGGCGCCTTCAAGAGCAAGACGCGGCCGGTGCCGGGCAACCACGAGACGTACGACCCGGCCGGGCCGCTCAAGGGGTACAAGAGCTACTTCGGGGACATCGCGTACCCGAAGGGGAAGAGCTACTACAGCTACGACCAGGGAAACTGGCACTTCGTCGCCCTCGACTCCAACAGCTTCGACGACTCCGCGCAGATCAACTGGCTGAAGTCCGACCTCGCAGGCACCGCCAAGAAGTGCGTGGCCGCGTACTTCCACCACCCGCTGTTCTCCTCCGGCGAGCACGGCAACAACCCCGTCAGCAAACCCGTCTGGAAGCTGCTCCGCGGCGCGAAGGCCGAACTCGTGCTCGGCGGGCACGACCACCACTACGAGCGGTTCGCGCCGCAGGACGAGAACGGGAAGGCCGACGCGGACAAGGGCATCGTCGAGGTGATCGCCGGGACCGGCGGCGCCAACCCGTACAAGATCGAGGAAGTGCAGCCCAACAGCCAGAAGCGGATCACCAACACCTACGGCGTGGTGAAGTTCGACTTCGGCGACGACGGGTTCTCCTGGAAGCTCATCGGGACGGACGGGGCGACCAAGGACAGCAGCCCCTCGTACAACTGCCGCTGACCCGGACCGGACAGCGCACCGATGTATCTGGCCTCCACCGACGCGGTCGCCACCGCGGCCAAGGCCCGCACTCGCCGCGGCCGCGTCACCGGTCCCGTCCTCGCGCTCGGCGCGGTCAGCCTCGTCACGGACATCTCCTCGGAGATGGTCACGGCCGTGCTGCCGCTGTACTTCGTCCTCGGACTCGGGCTCTCGCCGCTCGCGTTCGGATTCCTCGACGGGCTCTACAACGGCGTGACCGCGTTCGTGCGGCTCCTCGGCGGGTACGCCGCCGACCGCGGCGGGCGGCACAAGCTCGTCGCGGGCTCCGGCTACCTGCTGTCCGCCCTGTCCCGGCTCGGTCTGCTGCTCGCGGGCGGCGCCACCGCCGGGATCGGGGCCGCGCTCGCCGCCGACCGCCTCGGCAAGGGCGTGCGCACCGCGCCGCGCGACGCGCTGATCTCCCTGAACAGCCCGCCCGACGCACTCGGCCGCGCCTTCGGCGTGCACCGGGCGATGGACACCACCGGCGCGCTGCTCGGCCCGCTCGCCGCGTTCGCGCTGCTGTGGGTCACGGCGGACGCGTACGACGCCGTCTTCGTCGTCAGCTTCTGCTTCGGGCTCTTCGGGGTGCTGCTGATGGCGGCGTTCGTACCGGGGCGCGAGGCACTGCCCGCGGCCCGCCCGAAAACCCGCTTGAGCGCGTCGCTCGCACTGCTTCGCGACGCCGGCTTCCGGCGCCTGTGCGGGGCCGCCGCGCTCCTCGGCGCCGCCACGGTCGGCGACGCCTTCCTGTATCTGCTGCTCCAGCGGCGGCTCGACTTCGGCGAGAGCTGGTTCCCGCTGCTTCCGCTCGGCACCGCCGCGGTGTATCTGCTCCTCGCCGTCCCCGCGGGGCGGCTCGCCGACCGGTTCGGGCGGCGCGGGCCGTTCCTCGCCGGGCACGGCGCGCTGCTCGCGGCGTACGCCCTGCTGCTCCTGCCGACCGGCGGGCGGGCGCTGCTCGTCGGGGTGCTGCTCGCGCTCGGCGTCTTCTACGCCGCCACGGACGGCGTCCTGATGGCGCTCGCCACGCCCTTCGTACCGCCGGGGCAGCGCGCCGCAGGCATGGCCGTGGTCCAGACCGGCCAGGCGCTCAGCCGGCTCGTCGCCGCGGCCGGGTTCGGCGCGGCATGGACGCTGTGGGGCGTCGGCGCCGCGCTGACCTGCGCGGTGCTCGCGCTCACGGTGGCGATCGGGGGTGCGGCGGCACTGCTGCCGCGCCGACCGCACCCCTCCGCTCCCCACGCCGCCAGTGCCCCCACCGAAGGGACACCATGAACTCCGCCCCCTCCCCCCGCTTCCGCGTCCGCGTCATCGCCGTCGCCGCGGCCGCCGCCCTGCTCACGGCCATCGCCGTCGCCTACACCATGCGGGCCGCGCACGACGCCCAACCGGTCTCCGCCACCTCGGAGTTCGCCCTCGACCGCGGCCACCTCTACTTCCGCTCCACGGAGGCCGGGGCGGGCCGGGTGGCCCGGCTTCCCGTCGCGGGCGGGGTGCGCCGCACCACCGGCGGCCCCTCCTGCGAGCGCTTCCACGCCGCCGGGGGCACCGCCCTGTGCCTGCTGCGCCGCCCCGGCATCCCGCCCAAGTCGTACGCCGTCGTCCTCGACGAACGCCTGCGCGAGAAGCGGCGCGTGGCGCTCACCGGCATCCCCAACCGGGCCCGCGTCTCGGCGTCGGGCCGGATGCTTTCGTGGACGATGTTCACGACCGGCGACTCCTACGCGGGCGGCGGCTCCTCCTTCTCCACCCGCACCTCGATCCTGGACACCCGCACCGGCTACCTGATCAAGAACATGGAGGAGATCCCGCTCACCGTCGACGGCCGCCGCCACCACGCCCCCGACGTCAACTACTGGGGCGTCACCTTCGCCCGCGACGACAACCGCTTCTACGCCACCGTCTCGACGCGGGGCAAGACGTATCTCGTCCGCGGCGACCTGCGGAAGTGGGCCGCGCGGGCCCTGCGCGAGAACGTGGAGTGCCCGTCCCTGTCCCCGGACAACACCCGCGTCGCGTTCAAGAAGCGGGTACGCAAGGGCACGTCGGACCCGTGGCGCCTGTACGTCCTCGACCTGCGCACGATGCGCGAGCACCCCGTCGCCGAGCGCCGCAGCGTCGACGACCAGGCGGCGTGGCTGGACGACGGCACGCTCGCGTACGCCCTGCCGGGCCGCGAAGGCCGCAAGCAGGACATCTGGACGGTGCCGGCCGACGGCTCCGGGCGGGCGGAGCTGCGGGTGCCCGGGGGCAGTTCACCGGCGGCGGTGCGCTGAACCCTCACGAGATATTCAGGTGCGTACGAGGCCGCGCCGCACGCACGATGGGCCCATGACCACCCCACACCGCACCGTCGTCCCGTCCCTCTTCCCGCCCCCTGGATACGCCCACGCAGCCGTCGTCGAAGCCGGGACCCGGCTCGCCTTCATGGCCGGTTCCGTGCCGCTCGACGCCGATGGGAAGCTGGTCGGCGCGGGGGACGTGGCGGCGCAGACGCGGCAGGTCGTCGCCAACCTCGACGAGGCCCTGCGCGCCATCGGCAGCGACCTGTCGCAGGTCGTGGCGAGCACGGTGTACGTGGTCGGGGACGTGCCCGGCGTCCTCACCGAGGCGTGGGAGGTCGTCCGCGCCTCCGGCCTCCTCACCCCCGAGCCGCACACGTCGACGCTGCTCGGCGTGACCGTCCTCGGCTACCCGGGACAGCTCGTCGAGATCACCGCGACGGCCGTGGTGCCGGACGGAGCCGACGGGTGACCGCGGCGGCCGTCACCCTGCGCCCCGCGACGGCGGCCGACGCGCCCGCCGTCGCCGAGGTCTATCTGCGCTCGTACGACGCCGCGCTGCCGACGGTGCGCCGGGCCCACTCCGACGACGCGGTGCGGGACTACTTCGCGCGCGTGGTGCTGCCCCGCGGCGGCACGTGGGTGGCGGTCGCGGCGGACGCGGTCGTCGGGATGATGGTGCTCGACGGCGCGGAGCTGAGCCAGCTCTATCTGGCGCCCGACCGGCGCGGCCAGGGCATCGGCGACCGCTTCGTCGCGCTCGCCAAGGAGCACGCCCCGGACGGCCTCACGCTGTGGACGTTCCAGGTCAACGCGCCCGCGCGGCGCTTCTACGAACGCCATGGCTTCGTGGCGGCCGAGCGGACGGACGGGGACAACGAGGAGGGCGAGCCGGACGTGCGGTACGTGTGGCGGCCCTGAGGCGTCAGTGTCCTGAGGCGTCAGTGTTTCGCGTTGCGCGCGAGGTCGAGCGCGTACCGCGGCCACCAGTCCCCCGCCGCCGGGCCGCCCCTGCACTCCCCGTCGGACTCGCCGGGCCGCTTGATCCACAGGTAGGCGTCGATCGCGGGGTCGCCGGTGCGGGTGGTGGGCGGGGTGCCGAGGGCGCGGCCCGGCGGGTTGCACCAGGGCTTGTCGCCCGCGTAGGGCCCGTTGCCGTTGCGGCTGGTGTCGACGACGAAGTGCCGGTCGCCGCCGAGCACCCGGGCGACGCGGTGCCCGTACTCCGAACTCACCGCGTTCGTGTGGAAGTTGGACACGTTGAGCGCGAAGCCGTCCGCCTTGTCGATGCCCGAGCGGCGCAGCGGTGCGGCCAGGCGCCGCTCCTGCGGGATCCAGGTGGCGTTGCCCGCGTCGAGGTACACCTTGGCGCCGGGCTGCCGCTTGAGCCGGGTGACGGCGTAGTCGAGCAGCGCGTACCGCTCGGCGGCGTCGGCCCCCGGGCAGCCCGCCACCATCTGCGCGATGGCGTCCGGTTCCACGACGACGTACGCGTCGTGCGCGGCGAGCCCTTCGGCGAAGCCGTCGATCCAGTCCCGGTAGTGGTCGGCGTCGTCGGCGCCGCCCGCCGAGTAGTCCCCGCAGTCGCGGTGCGGGATGAAGTACGCGACGAGGACGGCGGTGCGGCCCGCGGCTGCCGCCCGCCGCACCAGCGAGCGCACCACCGGGCCCGGCCGGTCCTTGTTCAGCCACTCCGCCTGCGGGCGGACCGCGATGCGCGCCACGGTCCAGGCGTCGGTCAGGCGCCACTGTCGCCACCAGAGGGCGACCTGCCGGGACGCGGGGGTGTCCGGGTTCACCCAGAACGTGACGTCCCGCGTCGCGGGGGCGGTGTCCTGAGCCTTGGGAGCCGCGGGCGCCGCGGGCGCGGCGGCGAGCGCGCCGAGCGCGAGGGCGGCGACGACGGCGCGGGACGGTCGACGGGGGTGACGGGGGTGACGGGGGCGACGGGGGCGAGGGGGATCGGTGGACACCGGGCGGCTCCGCGATCGGGGCGCCGGACGGGCCCGGCGCGCTTCTCTCACGGAGTGTGCGACGCGGGGCCCTGGCGGGCGGCTGGACCGGGCGTGGGTGCCGTGGAAGATCACTCCTACGGCGTTCCTGTCCCCTTGGATTCCTGCCCTTGATCGGCCTTCGGCCTCGTCCTCAAACTCCCCCAAGCTCTGACGAGCAGGGGGTACCCCCTGACGGGCTGAAATTCCGTCGCTCAGGCTGGATTCCGCTCGCGGAACCCGTCGGTGGCCGCCACCAAGGCCCCCACGATGCCGCCGGCACCGGCGTCGTGGCCCGCGTCGTCCACCAGGATCAGGTCCGCCGTCCCCCACGCCTCCCGCAGGCGCCAGGGGATGCCGAGGAGGTTGCCGAAGTCGAGGGCGCCCTGGACCAGGACGCCCGGGATGCCGTGGAGCGACGCCGCGTCGCGCAGGACCGCGCCGTCCTCGCCGAGCCAGTGGCCGTTGGCCCAGTAGTGCGTGACGGTGCGCGCGAATCCGGCGCGGAACGTCGCGTCCTCGTACCGGGGCACGGACCGCGGTGGCTGCGCGGCCATGGCCGTCTCCCAGTCGGTCCAGGCCCGCGCGGCCCGCGCCCGGGTCTCCGCGTCCCCTGACTCCAGGAGGCGGTGGTAGGCCCCGGCCAGGTCACCGTCGCGCTCGGCCTCGGGCACCTGGGCGCGGAACGCCTCCCACGCCTCGGGGAAGATCCGGCCGAGCCCCCGGGTCATGAGGTCGACCTCGGCCTGACTGCCGGTGGCGACGCCGGTGAGGACCAGCTCGGACACCCGGTCGGGGTACGTCTGCGCGTACCGCAGGCCGAGCGCGGAGCCCCACGACGCGCCCCACACCAGCCACCGCTCGATGCCGAGGTGGCGACGCAGGAGCTCCAGGTCGGCGAGCAGGTGCTTGGCCGTGTTGACGCCCATGTCGGTGCCGTGCCCGCTCGCGTGGGGCGTCGAGCGGCCGCTGCCGCGCTGGTCGAGAAGGACGATCCGGTACGCGTCGGGGTCGAAGTAGCGCCGGTGGCCCGGCGTGCAGCCGGATCCGGGCCCGCCGTGCAGGACCACGGCGGGCTTGCCCCGCGGGTTGCCGCAGACCTCCCAGTACACGCGGTTGCCGTCACCGACGTCGAGCAGGCCGTGGTCGTACGGTTCGATCTGCGGGTAAAGAGGCATCCGAGCACCCTAGAGGCCGCGTCGGTCCGGCGTCGCATCGATTTCCGCGTCAGGTGAGCACCGCTCCCACGGCCACGAACCCGCAGATCAGCAGGAACAGCAGCGCGAGCAGCGGCCACACGAACCGCAGGTACTTGTCGTAGCCGACCTTCGCGAGCGCCACCCCGCCGATCGTCACGGCCGTCGTCGGCACCCACAGGTTCATCCAGCCGCTCGCCGCCGCCCAGGCCGTGACGACGACGGACCGCGAGACGTCGGCGAAGTCCGCGAGCGGCGCGAGGATCGGCATGGCGAGCGTGGCATGGCCCGAGGTGGAGGGGATGAGGAAGGCCAGGGGCAGGTTCACGATGAAGACGATCACCGCGAACAGGCCGGACGAGGTGCCCTTGACCACGCCCTCGATCGAGTGAAGGACGGTGTCCGTGATCCGCGAATTGTTCATGATCACGGTGACTCCGCGGGCGAGCACGATCACCAGGGCGGGCGAGATGAAGTCGGCCGCGCCCTGGATGACGGTCGCGCTCAGCTTCTGCTCGCCCATCCGCGCCACCAGACCCACGAGCACCGCCGCGCACAGGAAGAGCGCCGCCAACTGCGGGAAGGACCAGCCGAGTTCAAAGCCGTACGGCTCGGCGTCGGCCTTGCCCGTCAGGGCGCTGGACCACGGCACCACCGAGAAGATCATGAAGGCGAAGACCAGGGCGACCACGACGAGGATCGCCTTGTGCAGACCGGTGAGCTCGGGCACCTCGCCCGCGTCGGCGGCCGTCAGCTCGCGGTCGCCGGGCAGGAAGCCGCTGAGGGAGCGGCCGGGGTCCTTCTGTACGCGCTTCGCGTACCGGATGACGTACGCGACGGTGACCGCCGTGAGCACCAGCCACATCGCGAACCGCAGCACGATCCCGTCGCCGAGCGAGATGTCCGCCGCCGACGAGGCCACTCCGGTCGCGAACGGGTTGACGGTCGAGCACAGCACGCCGATGCCCGCACCCAGGATGATCGCACCGACGGCCGTCATCCGGTCGTACCCGAGCGCCAGCATCAACGGCACGATCAGGCCGTAGAACCCGAGCGTCTCCTCCGCGAAGCCCTCCACCGTCCCGAGGACGGAGAAGACCACCATGACGCCCGCGATCAGCAGCGCGCCGCGCTCGCGCAGGCGGTGGGCGAGGCGCTCGATGCCGCGGTCGAGGGCGCCGGTGGCGAAGACGACGGTGATGAACGCGCCGATCGCGAGGACGAAGAGGAACACGCCCGCGCTGCCGTACAGCTCACCGGCGAGATCCGGGCCGACCTGACCGGACTTGGGGTCCTGGATGCCGTACAGGCCGTTGACGGGCGCCAGGAAGAGGTCGTTGAGGCGGTCCACGAAGGACTGCTCGTCGGGGACGCGGTGGTAACTGCCCTGGACGGGCGCGCCCTTGGCGTCGCGGTCGTAGGCGCCGGAGGGGATCAGGAACGCGAGCAGCCACACCGCCACCGTGACGACGGCGAGGACGGTCAGCGCGCTGGGGAAGGTGAACTTGCCCTTGGGCGTCGGCTCTTCGGTGTCGGGGCCGGCGGCGGTGGCGCTCATGGCCGGCCCCCGGCGGCGAAGTCGGCGGCGTACTCGCGGACGAACGCCCCCATGGCGACCACCGTGTTGCGCAGCTCCGAGAGCAGGACGTGCTCGTTCGGCGCGTGCAGGTTGCACATGCTGTCCTGGGCGCCGAAGAGCAGCACCTCCGCGCCGGGTGCGGCCGTCGCGAGCCCGTTGACCAGCGGGATCGAGCCGCCCGTCGCCACGTACGAGGCGTCCTCGCCCCAGGCCTCCTTGAGCGCGGCGAGCGCGGCGCGGTAGGCGGGGCCGCCGGTGCGCGCCTCGTAGCCGGGGCCCGTGTCGCCCGGGGTGACGGTCAGCGGGATGCCGAAGGGCTTCAGGGACCGCAGGTGGTCGACGAGCCGCGCCTGCGCGTCGCGCGGGTCCTGCCGGGGATGGAAGCGCAGATTCAGCTTGGCGCGCGCGTACGGCACGACCGCCGACGCCGCGTGCTCGACGCTCGGCGCGTCCAGGCCGATCACGGTGATCGCGGGCCCGCTCCACAGCCGTTCGCCGAGGCTGCCGCTGCCGATGAGCGGGATCCCGTCGCGCACGCCCGCGAGGTCGCGGAACTCCTCCTCGGTGTACGAGGTGCCGTCCCACTCGTCGCGGCGCAGGCCCTCGACGGCGACGTCGCCGTGCACGTCGTGGAGGGTGGCGAGGGCTTTGAGGAGCACGAGGAGGGCGTCGGGCGCGGCGCCGCCGAACTCGCCGCTGTGCCGCGGCTCGTCCAGGGTGCGGACCTCGACGGTGACCTCGGCCGCGCCGCGCAGCCCCGTGGTGAGGGTCGGCGTGCCGGGGCGCAGGTTGCCGAGGTCGGCGATGACCATGGCGTCGCAGGCGAAGCGCCCGGGGTCGGTGGGCGGGTAGGCGTCGAAGGCGCTGCCGTACTCCTCCTGCCCCTCGACGACGATCTTGACGCCGACGGGCGGGCGTCCGCCGTACGCGCGGAGCATGCCGAGGTGGGCGATGACGTTGGACTTGTCGTCGGCGATGCCGCGGGCCCGCAGGCCGCCGTCGACGGGGGTCGGCTCGAAGGGCGGCGACTTCCACAGCCGCTCGTCGCCGGGCGGCTGCACGTCGTAGTGCCCGTACAGCAGGACGGTGGGCGCGTCCGGCGCGGGCGGGGGGATCTCGCCGTAGACGACCGGGGCGGTGTCGGGCAGGTCGATGCGCTCGACGGCGGGCACACCGGCGTCCCGCAGCAGCGCGGCGACCAGGTCGTGGGCCTCCTCGACCGGGCCGCTCGGGAATCCGGGGAAGGCGATCGAGGGGATCGTGGCAAGCCGTTCGAGGTCGGCGCGCAGGCCGTCCATCAGGCCGTCGACCGTGGTTGCGAGCTCTTCGGGCGTCATGGGCAGCACCTCTGCATGCAAGATTGCCGTATTTACCATGTTTATTGAATTTGCTGTGATTCAGCCCGAATTATCGAGTGTGAGCGCTGGCGGATTCCGGACGGCTCGCCGGTGGCCCTGGGTGCCCGCACCGATGCCGCATTAAGGTCGAGGACATGGCTTCGGAGACGTCAGCGAACACGGCGGACACGACCGGCGGCAGCGTCCGCGTCGACAGCTGGATCTGGTCGGTGCGCCTGGTCAAGAGCCGCTCCATGGGCGCGGCGGCCTGCAAGGGCGGGCACGTCCGCGTCAACGGCGAGCGCGTGAAGCCCGCGTACGGGGTGAAGCCGGGCGACAAGATCCGCCTGCGTCAGGCCGGGGGCCGCGAGCGTGTGGTGATCGTCAAGCGCGTCATCCGCAAGCGGGTGGGTGCGCCCGTGGCCGTCGAGTGCTACGTCGACAACAGCCCGCCGCCGCCTCCGCGCGAGGCCGTTGCCCCGGCGGGGGTGCGCGACCGGGGCGCCGGTCGCCCCACGAAGCGGGACCGCCGCGACATGGAGCGCCTCAAGGGCACCCTGGGCCTCGGCTGACCCCCTGGGGGCTCCGCCCCCCAGACCCCCTTCTCTCCGGCGCTGCGCGCCTCGCCCTCAAACGCCGGGCAGGCTGATTCCCCCACCCACCCGCCCTTCC
>NZ_JBHYJH010000034.1:0-64889 GCF_042740445.1 Streptomyces sp. NPDC059003
ACACCCCCCCACACGTGTTCTAATCTCGTATCCCCCCCCAGGCCCACACCGGGCACGATGTCGAAGGGCCCCACCGTTCGCGGTGGGGCCCTTCGACGTTTCCCGGTGGTTCCTGGGTGCTCAAGCGGGCTTCAGGGTGCGGGCGAAGAGGGACAGGAGGCGGTCCCAGTGGCGGTCGCGGGCCGTGGGGCTGAAGGCGGCCGTGTCGGACATGGTGAAGCCGTGGACCGTGTCCGGGTAGATCTCGGACGTGTGGCGGACGCCCGCCGCGTCGAGCGCCCGGGTCAGCTCGGCGATCGCCTCCGGCGGCATGGAGTCGTCCTGCTCGGCCAGGCCCACGTGGAGTTCCGCGGCCAGGTGCGGGACCAGGCGGTGCGGGCTGTCGGGGGCGTCGGTGACCAGCGGGCCCGGGTGGAAGGCCGCGGCCGCCGCCACCCGCTCGGGGTGCGCCGCCGCCGCGCGTACGGCGAGGACGCCGCCCATGCAGTAGCCGGTCACCCCGATCGGGCCGGAACGGACCTCGGGCTGCTCCGCCAGGAACGCCAGGTAGGCCTCGGCGTCGACGGCCGCGCGCCGCGGGGTGTGCGCCTCCAGGAGCGGCATGAAGCGGGCGAAGAACGCCTCGCGCTCCTCCGGGACCGTCAGGTCGGGCAGTTCGATGACCGGCGCCTTGCCGTGGCGGTAGAGGACGTTCGGCGCCAGGACGTAGTAGCCGTTCGCGGCGAGGCGTTCGGCCATCTCCTCGATCACGGGGCGCAGCCCGAAGGCGTCCATGTAGAGGAGGACGGCCGGGTGGTCCCCGGCGCCCTCGGGGACGGCCACGAAGGCGTCGGCCGTGCCGTCGGGGGTGGGGATGGCGACGGTCCTGGTGGGCATGGTCAAGCCTCTTCCTGCGAGTCCGAGTACGGGTTATGGGTTATGGGTTACGGGGTCATGGGTTACGGGTGCGGGTTCCGGTTCGGGTGCGGATTGCGCGTACGTACACGCGGAGCGCGCTACGCCACCGGCACCGACCCCACAAGCCCCCCGTCCACCACCAGATCCTGCCCCGTGATGTACGACGCGTCGGCCGACGCCAGGAAGGCCACGGCCGCCGCCACCTCGTCGGAGCGGCCCAGGGTGCCGAGGGGGACCTCCGCGGCGTTGGCGGCCTCGGCCTCGGGGGTCGTGTTGGCGGCGCGGTACATCTCCGTGTCGATGTAGCCGGGGCTGACGGAGTTGACGCGGATGCCGCGCGGGGCGAGGTCGGCGCCCAGGGTGCGGGCGAGGTTGTGGACGGCGGCCTTCGTCGCGGAGTAGACGGAGGCGACGGACAGGCCGCGGTGCAGGGTCCAGGAGGCGTTGAGCACGACGGCGCCGCCGTCCCTGAGCAGCGGGAGCGCCTTGTGGACGGTGAAGAAGACGCCCTTGAAGTTGACGTCGACGACGTGGTCGAAGTCCTCCTCGGTGAACTCGGCGGCGGGCTTGAAGACGCCGACGCCCGCGTTGGCGAAGACCACGTCGAGGCCGCCGCGCCAGTCCTCGACGCGCCGCGTCAGGGCGTCCAGGTCAGCCAGGGAGCCCGCGTCCGCCCGCACGGCGAGGACCCGCCCGGCCCCCGCCTCGGCCCCGGCCCCTGCCTCGGAACCGGCCCCGGCCCCGGCCCCGGAGCCCGCGAGCGACGCCGCCGCGTCCAGCCTCGCCCGGTCCCGGCCCGTGATCACCACATCCGCCCCCTCGTCGAGGAACCGCCGCGCCGCCGCGTACCCCATCCCGCTCGTGCCGCCCGTGACCAGCACCGTCTTGTCCGTGAACCGCTTCGCCCCAGTGATGTCTGTCATGGGGACGATCCTGCGGCGGCGGCCGCGGCCGTGACAGTGCCGGCTGAACCTGGGTGTGACACCACCACCCTCCGCTGCCGGAAGCCGATGCGCCCGACTTACACGATCGAGTGAAGTGTCAAACAGCCATTCTTGCGCCACCGCGAGCGGCGCGCACCCCCGCGCCACGCGCTCGACATGCCATGACGCTCCGTGGGGCGGCGGTAACGCGCCACCCCCAACTCCCGCCCGATTTGCCGTCGTTGACCCCTTCCCCCCGCGAACTGTTGGCTCGACTGCGCCTCATCTCCTCACCTCTCCTCACCTCTCCTCACCCAACCCAGCCACCCTGGAAAGGGCATGCGATGTCGACAGCAGCGGAACGAGAGCCGGAGTCCGGGCCCGGTCAGGAAGCCGGGCGGGCGCAGCTGAGCCTGGGGATCGCCGCGGCGCGCAACCTGGCGACGACCACCAAGTCCGTACCGCAGATGCAGGGGATCACCTCGCGCTGGCTGCTGCGGACGCTGCCGTGGGTGCAGGCGGGCGCCGGCACCTACCGGGTGAACCGGCGCCTGACGTACGCCGTGGGCGACGGGCGCGTCACCTTCATCCAGACCGGGGCCGAGGTCCAGGTCGTGCCGGAGGAGCTGGCCGAGCTCGGCCTGCTGCGCGGCTTCGACGAGGCGGACGCGCTGCGCGCCCTCGCGGACCGCTTCACCCAGCGCGAGTACGAGCCGGGCCAGGTCATCGTCGAGGCGGGGCAGCCCGTCGACCAGGTCGTCCTGGTCGCGCACGGGCGGGTCGAGCGGATCGGGCAGGGCAAGTACGGCGAGGAGACACAGCTCGGCGTCGTCGCGGACGGCGGCTTCTTCGGCGGGCAGGCCCTCGCCCCGACCGCCGCGGACGCGGGCACCTGGGACTTCACCGCCCGCGCCACGACGGCCACCACCGCGCTCGTCCTGCCGCGCCAGGCGTACGAGGCGGTCGCGGGCCAGCACGACGTCCTCGCCTCCCACGTGGCCCAGCGGCTCACCGAGCGCGACCTGCCGCAGACCAAGCACGGCGAGGCGAACATCGACCTCGCGTCGGGCCACGCGGGCGAACCGACGCTCCCCGGCACCTTCGTCGACTACGAACTCCAGCCCCGCGAGTACGAGTTGAGCGTCGCGCAGACCATCCTGAAGGTGCACACGCGCGTCGCCGACCTCTACAACGACCCGATGAACCAGGTCGAGCAGCAGCTGCGGCTCACCATCGAGGCGCTGCGCGAGCGCCAGGAGTACGAGATCGTCAACAACCGCGACTTCGGGCTCCTGCACAACGCCGCGCACGCCCAGCGCATCCAGTCGCACTCCGGGGCGCCCACGCCCGACGACCTCGACGAGCTGCTCAGCATGCGGCGCCAGACCCGGTACTTCTTCGCGCACCCGCGCGCCATCGCCGCGTTCGGCCGCGAGTGCAACAGGCGCGGCCTCTACTTCGGCCACGCCGACGTCGAGGGGCACCAGGTGCCCGCCTGGCGCGGGGTGCCGATCCTGCCGTGCGGGAAGATCCCGATCTCCGAGGGGCAGACCTCGTCGATCATCGCGATGCGGACGGGCGAGGAGGCGCAGGGCGTCATCGGCCTGCGGCAGATCGGGATCCCCGACGAGTACGAGCCCGGGCTCAACGTGCGGTTCATGGGGATCAGCGACCAGGCGATCATCTCCTACCTGGTCAGCGCCTACTACTCGGCGGCGATCCTCGTCCCGGACGCGGTCGGCGTCCTGGAGGACGTCTCGGTCGCGGGCACGCGCGGCTGACGCGGCCGTCCCGCCCCCGGCGACATCCGCCCGCCGCGCGGCCGCTCCATCACCGTACGTACGAACACGAGGAGTCCAGGCATGACGACCACCACGCCGTCGACCCACTCGCACGGCACCGCCGACGTGCTGCGCACCGCCTACCAGCGCTCCGTCGCCGCGTACTGGAACACCAACCAGCACGACCCGGTCAACCTCAAGCTCGGCGACGTCGACGGGCTCTACCACCACCACTACGGCATCGGCGAGTACGACCCGGCCGTCCTCGAGGCCCCGGCGGCCACCCGCGACCAGCGCATCATCGAGGAGCTGCACCGCCTGGAGACCTCGCAGGCCGACGTCCTCCTCGACCACCTGGGCCCGGTGGGCGCCGACGACCGGCTGCTCGACGCGGGCTCGGGCCGCGGCGGCACCAGCTTCATGGCGCACGAGCGGTTCGGCTGCCGCGTGGACGGCGTGACGATCTCGGAGTACCAGGTCGGGTTCGCGAGCCGCCAGGCCAAGGAGCGGGGCGTGGACGACAAGGTGTCGTTCCACTTCAGGAACATGCTCGACACCGGCCTCGACACCGGCTCGCGGCGCGCGATCTGGACCAACGAGACCACGATGTACGTCGATCTGAACGAGGCGTTCGGCGAGTTCGCGCGGCTGCTGGAGTACGGCGGCCGGTACGTGTGCATCACCGGCTGCTCGAACGACGTGACGGGCGGCCGCTCCAAGGCGGTCAGCCGGATCGACGAGCACTACACGTGCAACATCCACCCGCGCAGCGCGTACTTCAAGGCGCTCGCCGCCCACGACCTCGTGCCGATCAACGTCGTCGACCTGACCGCCGCGACGATCCCGTACTGGGAGCTGCGGGCCAAGTGCTCGGTGGCCACCGGCATCGAGGACCCCTTCCTCACCGCGTACCGGGAGGGCAGCTTCCACTATCTGCTGATCGCGGCCGACAAAGTCTGACGGGCGGCGGAGGGGGCTCGGGCGGGGCGGTGCCATCGTGAACAGGGGGTTTAGGTACACCCCCAGGACGCCGCCCCGCCCCATGCCCCCGGGCCCGCGTCCGCTGGAGAGTTGAGGACGTCAGCACGGCACGTCCCCACTCCCCAGCAGCCGAACGCGAGGCCCGCCATGACCACGACCCTCCCCTACGCCGCTTCCGCCCCCGCCGCCGTCAAGCCCGTGCGGCGCCCCGGCTTCTTCCGGGCGCCCGTCTCCGCGGCCACCTTCCGGGAGTTCGGCTACACGCTCACGAACCTGCCCGTCGCGCTCGTCGGTTTCGTCTTCGCCGTCACGCTGTTCGCGCTCGGCGCGGGCCTCGCCGTGACGCTGCTCGGCCTTCCCGTGTACGCGGCGATGCTGGCCGGGGCGCGCGGCCTCGGCGCCGTCGAGCGCGGCAGGGCACGGGCCCGGCTCGGCCTGGCGGTCGAGGACCCGGCGCCCGCGCGGACCCCGGACGAAGGCGGCACCTGGGCCCGCCTGTTCGCGCGGCTCGGGGACGCGGCGGGCTGGAAGGCCCTGGTGTTCCAGGTCGTGATGTTCCCGTGGCGCGTCACGAGCTTCGTCGCCGCGGTGACGCTGTGGGTGACCGGCTGGGTCGTGGCGCTCTTCCCCGCGTACTCCTGGGTCTTCGAGCGCTACACGGACTGGCCGGGCTACCGCGTCTACGACTTCACGTCGGGCGGCGAGCACCACCAGTACTACATCGAGTCGCAGTGGCAGGTCGCAGGCGTCTCCCTGATCGGCACCCTCCTCGTGTACCTCACGCCGCTGGTCATCCGCGCCCTGAACAGCGTGGACCGGGCGGCGGTGCGCTCGCTGCTCGGCGCCGGCCGGTAGCGGGTCAGGCCGACCCCGGCGAGCACGACGGCCATGCCGAGCACGATCCGTACGTTCAGCTCCTCCCCGAGGACCACGGCGCCGAGCGCGACCGACACCACCGGCAGCAGATAGCCGACGGTGGCGGCCGCGGTCGGCCCTTCGTCCGCGATGAGCCGGGAGTTGAGGTGGAAGGTGAGCCCGGTGCCGAAGACGCCGAGGACGACGACGGCGACGAGCCCCGTGAGGGTGGGCCCGGACGTCGTACCGCCGGCGGGCAGGCCGAGCGAAGTGAGCCCCGTGGCCATGAGGAGCTGGGCCGCGGACAGGGCGAGCGGTGAGGTGCCGCGGCCGATCAGATACCGCGCCATGTACGCGAAGGCGACCGCGTAACTGACGGCGGCGAGCAGCAGCAGCCCGGCGCCCCAGCTGGCGAGGCCCGACTCGTGCCACGGCGCGAAGATCAGCAACGTACCGGCGAAGCCGAGCCCGAGCCCGCCGAGCCGCAGCGGACCGAGCCCCCGCTCGGTGCCGAGCAGCAGGCCGAGCGCGAGGGACCACAGCGGGGTCGTGGCGTTCATGACGCCCGCGACGCCCGAGTCGACGGTCCGCTCGCCGATGCTGAAGAACAGGAACGGCAGCGCGTTGCAGAACAGTGCCGCGACGACCAGACGGCCCCAGGTGCGCCGGTCGCGCGGCAGCCGCTGGCGGCCGGCGCGGGCGAGCACGAGCAGCACGGCGGCGCCGAGCGCGCAGCGGACCACGGTGAGGTGCAGCGGCGCGAGCCCGCCTTCGAGGGCCAGCTTGATCCACAGGAAGCTCGACCCCCACAGCAGGGCGAGAACGGCGATCCGCACGCATACTCCTCAGTCCTTCGGCCCTTCTCGGTCCATGAGCCGGTGTACGTCGACGGTGCCCCGCCCCCACCCATAAGACAAGCGAAAAGATATGCACCCAGAATTAAGCTGAGCTACATTCGCGGCGTACGCTGGCCCGCATGCTCGACACACGGCGCATGCAGATCCTGCGGTCGGTCGTCGCCAGCGGTTCGGTCACCGCGGCGGCCCGGAACCTGGGGTACACCCCGTCCGCGGTCAGCCAGCAGATGGCGGCCCTGGAGAAGGAGGCGGGCGTTCCGCTGCTGGAGCGGACCGGGCGCGGCGTACGCCCGACGGACGCCGGACGGATCGTCGCCGACTGCGCCACGGCCATCGGGCGGCACGTCGCGGAGGCGGAGACGGCGCTCGCCGATCTGCGGGCGGGGCGCACGGGGCGGCTCTCGGTGCGGTACTTCGCCACGGCGGGCGCCCGCCTCGTCGCCCCGGCCCTGGCCCGCCTCCGGGCCGAACACCCGGGGGTGCACGTGGAGTTGCGGCTCGCCGACGATCCGCTGCCCGACGTGAAGGCGGGCCGCGCGGACCTGGCGCTGGTGGTCCGCCGCCACGACGCGCCGCCCGTGGACGGCATCCGCTTCGTCCACGTCCTGGACGACCGCTACCGCGCGGTGCTCCCCCGTACGCACCGCCTGGCCGCCCGCGACTGTCTGCCCCTCGCCGACCTCGCCGATGAGCCCTGGATCGGCAGCGAGTTGCCGGGCCCCTGCCTGGACGCGGTGCTCGACGCGTGCGGCGCGGCGGGCTTCACGCCGGACTTCGTGGTGGACAGCGGCGACTACGCCACGGCCCGGGGCTTCGCCGCGGCGGACATGGGCGTCACCTTGATCCCCGACCTGGGCCTGGACCCCACGGCCCCCGCCGACGTGGCCGTACGCGAGGTCACCCACCCGGAACCGATCCGCTCGATCTGGGCGGCGGTACGCACCACGTCCCCGACGGGCCCGGCCTTGGGGACCCTGCTGAAGGCGCTGAAGGTCGTTTCCAGCCCGTCCGGCGTTTGAGGACGAGGCGCGAAGCGCCGATAAAGCGGGGGTCCAGGGGGCGCAGCCCCCTGGTTCGGGAAGGGGCGGGCCTGGGGCGCCCCCGCGAGGACCGACCTGCGCGCCACCGCCACCCGCGAGATGATCCCCCCATGGACAAGGACGTCACCTTGCACCTCGCCCAGCAGGAGGAGGCCGACGCACTCCTCAGCCGCAGCCCCCTGGCCGCCCTCGTCGGCATGCTCCTGGACCAGCAGGTCCCCATGGAGTGGGCGTTCACGGGCCCGTACACCATCGCAGGGCGCATGGGCGCCGACGACCTGGACGCGCACGACATCGCCGGCTACGACCCGGACGCGTTCGCGGCGCTGCTGTCCGCCAAACCGGCCGTGCACCGGTACCCGGGGTCCATGGCCGGGCGCGTCCAGAAGCTGTGCCAGTACCTCGTCGAGCACTACGACGGCGACGCGACCGCCGTCTGGCGGGACGCCACCACCGGCAAGGAACTCCTCGCCCGCCTCACCGACCTGCCCGGCTTCGGCAAACAGAAGTCCCAGATCTTCCTGGCCCTCCTCGGCAAGCAGATGGGCGTCCGCCCCACCGGCTGGCGCGAGGCCGCGGGCCCGTACGGCGCGCCCCACACGTACCGCTCCGCGGCCGACATCACGGGCCCGGACTCCCTCCACCGCGTACGGGCCTACAAGCAGGAGCAGAAACGAGCCGCGAAGGCGTAGCCGGAGGCCGTCAGCGGCGTCTGCGGGCCGTGCCGAAGATCGAGCGCGAGATCTCCCGCCCCAGCTGCGTCCCCACGGACCGCAGCAGTGACTTCACCATCCCGCTGCCCATGACCTGCTCCACCATGGAGCCCTGCTCCCGGGAGGGCGACGGCTTCGCCGGAGCGGGCGCCGCCGCCTCGGGGGCGGACGCGGCGGCCGCGGCCAGCTTCTCGTACGCCGACTCCCGGTCGACCGCCTCCCCGTACCGCCCGTACAAGGGCGAAGCCCGCACCACCCGCTCCAGCTCCCCGGCCTCGACCGGCCCCATGAGCGACTGCGGCGCCCGCAACCGCGTCGCCGCGACCGGCGTGGGCGCCCCCTTCTCGCTGAGCACGGTGACCACGGCCTCGCCGGTGCCGATGCCGGTGAGGGTCTCCTCCAGGTCGTACGCGGAGTTGGGGAAGGTCCGCACCGTCGCCTTGAGGGCCTTCTGGTCCTCGGGGGTGAAGGCGCGCAGCGCGTGCTGGATCCGGTTGCCGAGCTGCGCGAGGACGTCGGCGGGCACGTCCTTGGGGGTCTGCGTGACGAAGAAGACGCCGACGCCCTTGGAGCGGATGAGCCGCACGGTCTGGGTGATCGACTCCAGGAAGGCCTTGGACGCGCCGCTGAACAGCAGATGGGCCTCGTCGAAGAAGAAGACGAGTTTCGGTTTGTCGAGGTCACCGACTTCCGGAAGGTCGTGGTAGAGGTCGGCGAGCAGCCACATCAGGAACGTCGAGAAAAGCGCGGGCTTGTCCTGAACACGCGGAAGCTCAAGGACGGAGACAAGCCCCTGCGCGGCGTCCCCCGAACCCCCGGCACTCCCCTCCCGCAGCAATTCGCTCGTGTCGAATTCCGGCTCCCCGAAGAATTCGCTCATGCCCTGCGCCTCGAACGCGGTGAGGGTGCGCAGGATGACCCCGGCGGTGGCGGTGGAAAGGCCGCCGATGGTCTTGAGCTCCGCCTTGCCCTGGTCGGACGTGAGGAACGTGACGACGGCCCGCAGGTCCTTCAGGTCGACGAGTTCGAGGCCCTTCTGGTCGGCGTAGTGGAAGATCAGGCCGAGCGACTGCTCCTGGGTCTGGTTCAGCTGCAGGACCTTCGAGAGCAGGATCGGGCCAAAACTGGTCACCGTGGCGCGCACGGGCACGCCGGTGCCGATGCCGCCGAGCGCGTAGAACTCGCTGGGGAAGCCGCGGGCCTCCCACTCCTGCCCGACCTCCCGGGCCCGCCCGGTCACCTTGTCGTTCGCCTGCCCCGGCGCGGAGATCCCGGACACGTCGCCCTTGATGTCGGCGAGGAAGACGGGCACGCCCTGCGCGGCCAGCTGCTCGGCGATGAGCTGGAGCGTCTTGGTCTTGCCGGTGCCGGTGGCCCCGGCGACGAGCCCGTGCCGGTTGAGCATGGCCAGCGGAATCCGTACCTGCGCCTCCGGGTGGCACCGCCCGTCCCACAGCAGCGCCCCCAGGTCGAGCGCGGGCCCCTCGAAGGCGTACCCGGCGGCGATCTCCGCGGCCTCGGGCGGCAACGCGGCACCGCCGTCGGACTCGTTCGGGCGGTTTGTGCCGTCGGGTGTGGACGGCGTCGGCTGCCTTTCGCTCACTTCGGCTCCCGCTCCCGACTGGACACTTCCCGGTTTGCCCCTGTTTCTTGCGGCATTTCCCAGGGTCGCACTGTGGCTCCATGGCTGCGCCCGGAGAGCCTTGACCGGTAGGCTTTCCGTGTGATCTTCAAGCGCATCGGAAACGGCCGGCCGTACCCCGACCACGGCCGGGAAAGCACCCGGCAGTGGGCGGACGTCGCGCCGCGCCCGGTCCGCCTCGATCAGCTCGTGACGACCAAGGGTCAGCTCGACCTGGAGACGCTGCTCGCCGAGGACTCGACGTTCTACGGCGACCTCTTCGCGCACGTCGTGAAGTGGCAGGGCGACCTGTACCTGGAGGACGGCCTGCACCGGGCGGTCCGCGCCGCGCTCCAGCAGCGCCAGGTCCTGCACGCGCGCGTGCTCGAACTGGGCTGAGGCCGGCCGCCGGCGCCGGCCCCTGAGGCCGCGTTGGCCCTTTCGGGTTGGACTGCCCGTCCGATAATGATCATCTAGTAGGCATCGCAGCCGGGTCGCACTACGCTGCGCCCATGAGCATGCTCACTCCCCCTGGCATGGGCGGCAAGTACCGCATCACGGGGGACACATACCCCCGCATGCGCCGCCCGCGCGGCCGCCGCAGGATCGTGCTCGTGGCCGTCGCGTCACTCGCCGCGGCCGGTCTGCTCGGCTGGGGCGGCTATCAGCTCTACGACGTGTTCACGGGCGGGGACAAGGCCTCCGCCGCCGCGGGCGCCAAGGACTGCGCGACGAAGAAGCCGGACGCGCAGACCGCGCCCAGGGCCAAGGCGCTGCCCGAGCCCCGGCAGATCACCGTGAACGTCTACAACGCCACGTCGCGCGTCGACCTCGCGCAGGACACCGCCGACGAGCTCAAGAAGCGCGGGTTCACCATCGGCGAGGTGGACAACGCGACGAAGGAGTACGACGGGAAGGTCAAGGGCACCGGCATACTGCTCGGCCCCAGGGCGGCCATGGACACCGCGCTGCCGGTGCTCGGTACGCAGCTCGCGGGGGCGGAGCGGCGCGCTGACGCCCGCAAGGGCGGGGCGGTCGACCTGATCATCGGTGACCGCTTCAAGTCGCTGACGAAGGCCAAGCCGGCCAAGCAGGCCCTCGCGGCCCTCAGCAGCCCCCGCCCGGCCCCCAAGACCCCGGCCGACGCCAAACCCTGCTGACCTCGGGCCGGACGCGCCTCCGGCCCGCCGCTTCGCGGCGGGAGCTACCCCGCCCGCCCCATGCGCCGCCGACGGCGAGGAGGCCCCACGAGGGGCGGTCACCCCACGTGGGACTGGAAACGGGCGGGCGGGTGGGAAAGGCCCTGTTACTCGGCCGCGCCGTACATGCGGTCGCCCGCGTCGCCGAGCCCCGGCACGATGTACCCGCTCTCGTTCAGCCGCTCGTCGACCGCCGCCGTCACCACGGTCACCGGCGTCCCCGCCAGCTCCCGCTCCATGACCTCGACGCCCTCCGGCGCGGCGAGCAGCACCACGGCGGTCACATCGTCCGCGCCGCGCTTGATGAGCTCCTGGATCGCCGCGACCAGCGTGCCGCCGGTGGCGAGCATCGGGTCGAGCACGTACACCTGACGGCCCGAGAGGTCCTCCGGCATGCGGGTCGCGTACGTGGACGCTTCCAGCGTCTCCTCGTTGCGGATCATGCCGAGGAAGCCCACCTCGGCCGTCGGGAGCAGCCGCACCATGCCGTCGAGCATGCCGAGCCCGGCGCGCAGGATCGGCACGACCAGGGGACGCGGGTACGACAGCTTCACGCCGGTCGTCTGCGTGACCGGGGTCTGGATGTCGACCTGCTCCGTGCGCACGTCCCGGGTGGCCTCGTACGCGAGCAGGGTGACCAGCTCGTCGGCCAGGCGCCGGAAGGTCGGGGAGTCGGTGCGCTTGTCGCGCAGCGTGGTGAGTTTGTGCGCCACCAGCGGGTGGTCGACGACGTGGATCCGCATTGTTCAACAGTAACCGGGCGAAGCGGCCCCCCGTTCCCCCCGCGCGCCGCCTTCCGCTCCCGCTGGCATCAACCCGGCCGCGCGAGGGAAGGTGGAGGGACGGACTGGGGTGGTGTTGGCCGATGCCCGACAGGCAAGCGCGCGAACCCGGCACGGAAGCGCCCGGGACGGAAGCGCCCAGGACGGACGCCGAGCGCCGACGGCGCCGCGCCCAGTTCCTGCACGATCTCGCCGAGGCCCGCGAACTGCGGGCCCGGGTGACACCGCGCCGCGTACGGGCGGCAAGAATGCGACAGGCGATGCGTATGCGTACGTTCCGCTGGTGAGCCGCGAAGGGGGCCGGGACGCCGGCGCGGCATGTGATTCGAAACGCGACGCGGACACAGCGGCCGGAAGACCTCTCCTGAAGCCGTTGTTTCTGCCACGATTCCGAGTGGGCGGGCCTTGGCACACACATCCCGCCCCCGACGTCCGCCGGGGGGGATCCCCAACCGGCGCCTATGAACAGTGGGAGAGTCACGGTGTACTTCGCCGCACTGCTCGCGCGCACCGAAGACGGGTGGGAAGCGAGCGACACGGAGCTCGACGATGTGGAGACCCTGTCGGATCTGACCGACCTGGCCCGTGAGGCCGCCGCCGAAGCCGGCGGGGCCGACGACGAAACAGTGCTCGTCTTCATCGAGCAGGAAGACGCGTGGTTCGGTGTCGTCCGCGTGGACGGCGAGGACGACCCGCGCATCTACGTCTCGGACGCGGCCGCCGCGGCCCGCAGCGCCTACGGCGAGATCCTGCTCACCGACGAGATGCTGGGCCGCGACCCGGACGACGGGGCGGACGACCTGGACGCCCTCGACCTCGACGGCACGGAGGACGGCGAGGCCGACGACGACAGCGAGGGGGACGGCCCGGACTCCGCGACCGACGCCGTGCCCCCGGGCCCCCTCGGGGACACCCAGATCCTGAGCGATCTGGGGGTGTCCGAGAAGGACCTGCTCACCCTGGAGAGCGGCGACGCGCTCAACGAGATCGCCGACGTCCTCGGCGCCTCGGAGGTCCTCGAAGCCGTCCGTTAAGTTCGCTGTGTGACACATCTCCCAGATCCGGTACGAGACCGCTGGCGGGCGTCGATGCGGATCGCCCTGGACGAGGCCGAACAGGCCGTCCAGGGCGGCGACGTGCCCGTCGGCGCCGTCGTGCTGTCCGCGGACGGCGAGACGGTGCTCGCCACCGGGCACAACGAGCGCGAGGCGAACGGCGACCCGACCGCGCACGCCGAGGTCCTCGCGCTGCGCAGGGCCGCCGCCAAGCTCGGCTCGTGGCGGCTTCCCGGCTGTACCCTCGTCGTCACGCTCGAACCGTGCGTGATGTGCGCGGGCGCGCTGCAGCAGGCCCGCGTGGACCGCGTCGTCTACGGCGCCCGCGACGAGAAGGCGGGCGCCGCGGGCTCCCTGTGGGACCTCGTGCGCGACCGGCGGCTCAACCACCGGCCCGAAGTGATCGAGGGCGTCCTCGCCGACGACTGCGCGCGGCTCCTCACGGACTTCTTCCGCGGCAGGTGACCGAAACGGATTTCAGAGCACGGCCCACCTTGGGCTAGGATCTCTCTCGGTAGCGTGTCCGAGCGGCCGAAGGAGCTCGCCTCGAAAGCGAGTGTGGCGCAAGTCACCGAGGGTTCAAATCCCTCCGCTACCGCTCTTGATCGAAGGGCCCCGTCCATCAGGACGGGGCCCTTCGTGCGTACGGGCGCTGATGCGCGTACGCGTACGGCTCTTCTCCGCGTACGGGAAAGGCCCCGGCGCCGCCACAGCGCCGGGGCCTTCTCCCGATGGGCCGGGGGAAGCGGCAATCGGGGGGACAAGCCGCTTCCCCCGATGAGGACCGGCGCTCCCAAGTCGGCGCCGCCGTCAGGGGGAAGTCTGACGGCGCCGACCCCGCAGTGGAGTCCAGTCCCTGGCCCGCGGATTCCTGCCAGATCCTCGCGGGCTCACCGTCCATCCTGCTCCTCACCGAAGCGCGAACAGGCAGTCCAAGGGCCTGGGAGCATGGGTCATTGGTCCTTAAAAACCAGGTGAGTTAGCGCCGCGTTAGACTCGCCCGGCACAGGCGGCACAAGGAAAACGCGCGGAATCACGGGGTGCGGGGATGAGCGGGCAGGGGACGAGCGGGCAAGGGGAGGCCACATCGTGAAAGACCCGAAGAAGATCGTTCTTTTCGTCGTTGTGGTGTTCGTCCTCTACGTGATCATCACTGATCCGGCCAAGGCCGCCGACTACGTCCAGGTAGGGTTCGAGGGAATCTCGGACGCCGCCAAGGCCATCGGCGACTTCATGACCTGGGTCGCCAACGGCGGCAAGGACGACTAGGAGCGCCTGTGATCCGCCATCTGGTCCTCTTCAAGCTGAACGACGGCGTCGAGCGGGACGACCCGCGCGTCGTCGCCGGCGTGAAGGCCTTCGAGGAGCTCGGCGGGATCGTCCCCGAGCTCACGTTCTGGGAGTGCGCCTGGAACATCTCGGAGCGGCCCATCGCGTACGACTACGCCATCAACTCCGCCGTCGCCGACCCCGCCGCCCTCCAGCGCTATCTGGACCACCCCGCCCATCAGGCCGGCGTCGCCCTGTGGCGCGAGTTCGCCACGTGGGTGGTCGCCGACTACGAGTTCTGACCCGCGGGCCGCTTCGCGTAGATCCGCAGCGGAGATCCGCAGAGGTCCTGGCAGCCCCGCACCTTGGTGGTGCGGGGCTGCTTTGTGCTGTTCACCCCGAGTTGATGTTCAACACGTAGTTATCAGGTGCTTGCACACAGTGCACATGTCTTGTGATGCTATGACCGCTTTTGACGGATGAGTTGACCGAGTCGACCGAGTCGAACAAGGGGTGGCGTTGACCGTGCCGGCCAGTTCTGCGCCTGAAGCGCCGCCCGTGAAGGCGCCCGCGAGCACCCGTGGTGCCGATACGCGGGCGCTCACGCAGGTGCTGTTCGCCCAACTCAAGGGGCTCACGCCCGGTACGCCGGAGCACACGCGGGTGCGTGGCGCGCTCATCGAGGCCAACCTGCCCCTCGTGCGGTACGCGGCCGCGCGCTTCCGCGGCCGCAGCGAGCCGATGGAGGACGTCGTCCAGGTCGGGACCATCGGCCTGATCAACGCGATCGACCGGTTCGACCCGGACCGGGGCGTGCAGTTCCCCACCTTCGCCATGCCGACCGTCGTCGGCGAGATCAAGCGGTACTTCCGCGACAACGTGCGCACGGTCCACGTACCGCGGCGCCTGCACGAACTGTGGGTGCAGGTCACCGGGGCGACGGAGGATCTGACCACGTCCTTCGGCCGGTCCCCCACCACCGCCGAGATCGCCGAGCGGCTGCGGATCACCGAGGACGAGGTCCTCGCGTGCATCGAGGCCGGGCGCTCGTACCACGCGACCTCCCTGGAGGCCGCCCAGGAGGGCGACGGGCTCCCCGGCCTCCTGGACCGGCTCGGGTACGAGGACCCCGCCCTGGACGGCGTGGAGCACCGCGATCTGGTGCGGCACCTGCTCGTGCAGCTGCCCGAGCGCGAGCAGCGGATTCTGCTCCTTCGGTACTACAGCAACCTGACCCAGTCTCAGATCAGTGCGGAATTGGGTGTTTCCCAGATGCATGTGTCGCGGTTGCTGGCCAGAAGCTTCGCGCGGCTGCGATCCGCAAACCGGATCGAGGCGTAACCGTATCGAGCGAACTGGCGTTCCGGGCGTTCCCGACGAACTCCGGTACGAAGAAGGCTCAGACCCCCTCTTTCCTGCGCGGACGTCACTCTCACTTGTCGACAAGTCACTACAGCGTGTTGCCGACATGTGACATTCTGCTGGAACCGCGTTTGCCGCAGCTCCGCCTCCGGTATTCAGGTGGAGGCTGCGTTCCTCCGACGGGAGCGGCAGCCGCGACCGTCCGCGACCTCAAGGGGGTGGCATGTCCGCAGACCAGGGCAGCTCAAAGGTGCTCACGCTCACGCTCGACGACAGCGAGGGCGGGACCGCGCCCGACGCGCTTCACGCCTCCGACAGCGGGGCCGATGTCGGTGCCGACGCCGTCGCCACGGCTCCGGAGGCCATCGACACCCGCACCCTGTCCCGCTCCCTCTTCCTGCGGCTCGCCGCGCTCGACCAGGACAGCCCCGAGCGCGTCTACGTCAGAGACACGCTGATCGAGCTGAACCTGCCGCTGGTGCGGTACGCGGCGGCGCGCTTCCGCAGCCGGAACGAGCCGATGGAGGACATCGTCCAGGTCGGGACCATCGGGCTCATCAAGGCCATTGACCGGTTCGACTGCGAACGGGGCGTGGAGTTCCCCACGTTCGCGATGCCGACCGTGGTCGGGGAGATCAAGCGGTTCTTCCGGGACACGAGTTGGTCGGTGCGGGTGCCCCGGCGGCTGCAGGAGCTGCGGCTCGCGCTCACCAAGGCGAGCGATGACCTCGCGCAGCGGTTGGACCGGTCGCCGACCGTTCCGGAGCTGGCCGCCGTCCTCGGGGTGTCCGAGGAGGACGTGGTCGACGGTCTCGCCGTGGGCAACGCGTACACGGCGTCCTCGCTGGACTCGCCCGCCCCGGAGGACGACGGGGGCGAGGGGTCGCTCGCGGACCGGCTCGGGTACGAGGACTCCGCCCTGGAGGGCGTGGAGTACCGGGAGTCCCTGAAGCCGCTGCTCGCGAAGCTGCCGCCCCGCGAGCGGCGGATCATCATGCTGCGGTTCTTCGCGAACATGACGCAGTCGCAGATCGGGGAGGAGGTCGGGATCTCCCAGATGCATGTGTCCCGGCTGCTGACCCGGACTCTGGCTCAGCTTCGGGAAGGGCTCATCGCCGACTGAGGCTCGGCCGAGCGCCTCCGGTTCGTACGCGTCCGCGGCCCGGCGGGGGTTCCTAATTGACAGGGTGTCAGCCACACTTGCGCGATGCGTCGTCGGGTGTGGTTGGCTGCGTCGGTCGTTGTTCTGGGTGCCGGTGGGTTCGCCGTCGCCTGTGGTGGTGGTACGGGCTCTGAGGGGTACGTCGCCGTCGGTGCCGCCGGCGGTGACGGGGGGCGTAAGGCCGTTGCGCCCAGCGGGGACGTGAAGTTCGTTCCGCTGGAGCGGGAAGGGCGGCGAAAGCCTGGGGGTGCCCCCGTTCCCCGTCACAGTGCCAGTAAGTCGCCTGGCGGAGAGGCCAGTTCGCGGGCACCGGAGGGTGGGACCGGCTCGCGTCCGGTCGGCGGGACGCCGTCCGCGCGGGAGAGCGTGGCGCCCTCAAGGCCCCCGGCCAGGACCACGCCCCCGGCCGCCAGCCCCAGTACGCCGGAGCGGCCCCGCCGTCCCGCTCGCCTCCGGGTGGGGGAACCCCTGCGGGAGGCGGGGGAACGGCGGTGGTGTGAGGTCGTGACCCTGGTCTTCCGCAACACCGGGGAGTTGCCCGTGCGTTCGGGGACCGTGCGGTTCGGGTCGCACGTCATCGGGGCGCTCGGGGTCGACTGGGGGACCGTGAAGTCCGCCGTCGACCTGCCCGTGCCCCTTGAGGGTGGGCGGACGGTCAAGAAGACTTGGCCGGTTTGCGTTGAATCCTGGCGTGTTCCCTGGGGGATGCACGTCGAGACGCGCGACGTGGACGTGGAGTGGAAGTAGGGGTTACTTCAGCGCGAGCCAGGCCACGGCCGCGACGATCACCACTGCCGCGACCACGCCCAGGATGAGGCCGATGCGCGGGCCCGCGGGCGCCGCCTGCTGCCGGGCCCGGCCCTGCGGGGCCTCGTCCACGAACGCACGGAACATCTGCGTGGAGCCTGCGGGGTCGTGCTGGCCCTGGGGGTTCTGGGGGTTGTGTGCCATGGAGCAGGACCCTAGCGAATCCGGGGTGCTCCCCCCAACCCCCCTCTGACCGGCAGTTTTACGGAAGTGGGCAGAGGGCTTTGCCAGGGTTTTAGCTCGTCTCGCCAGTTTTCGTTTGCCTGTGGCAACCAACGACTTTTATCGTTGCCCTAAGCAACGAAAGTGAGGTGCCGTGGCCGCGCATCGACAGTACGAGGAGCTGGCCCGTCAGCTCAGTGCCATCGGCGCCGTCAAGCGCGGACTCGCACGCAGCCTCCCCTACGACTGCCCCGCGGGCTCGGCGGCCGTGCTCACGCTGCTCGGCCGGTACGGCGAGATGCGCATGGGCCGGCTCGCGGAGCTCCTCGCCGTCGACATGTCGGTGACCAGTCGGCACGTGGCCCACGTGGCCGATCGGGGCTGGATCGAGCGCTCCCCCGACCCCGCCGACCGACGCTCGCGCATCCTGCGCCTCACCGCTGCCGGCGAACGGCAGCTGGAGGTGCTGTCCGACACCACCACGCGACTGCTCGCCGAGCGGCTGAGCCACTGGTCCGACGACGAGGTCGGACAGCTGAACGCGCTCATGGCGAAGCTCCGCGACAGCTTCGGCGACTGCCGGTCCACGGCCCCCACCACCCGTACACCCGCGTAAGAACCAGGAAAAGGAACCCCATGGCAACATCCACACCGTCCGGTGTGCGGGGCAGCCATGCCAAGCACGGAGACCACCACGACAGTGGTGGCCCCATGACGCACCGTCAGATCATGGAGGCCCTCTCCGGTCTGCTGCTCGGCATGTTCGTCGCGATCCTGTCGTCGACGATCGTCTCCAACGCCCTGCCCGAAATCATCGGCGACCTCGGCGGCGGACAGTCCGCGTACACGTGGGTCGTCACTGCCGCGCTGTTGTCGATGACGGCCAGTACGCCCCTGTGGGGCAAGCTGTCCGACCTGTTCAGCAAGAAGGCGCTCGTTCAGATCGCCCTGGTCATCTATGTCCTCGGCTCTGTCGTCGCCGGGTTCTCGCAGAGCGCCGGGATGCTCATCGCCTGCCGTGTGGTGCAGGGCGTGGGTGTCGGCGGGCTCTCCGCGCTCGCGCAGATCGTCATGGCCGCGATGATCTCGCCGCGCGAGCGCGGGCGTTACTCCGGCTACCTCGGCGCCACCTTCGCCGTCGCCACCGTCGGCGGGCCGCTGCTCGGCGGCGTCATCACCGACACCTCGTGGCTCGGCTGGCGCTGGTGCTTCTACGTGGGCGTGCCGTTCGCGGTCATCGCCCTGATCGTGCTGCAGAAGACCCTGCGCCTGCCCGTCGTGAAGCGCGAGGTGAAGGTCGACTGGGGCGGTGCCTTCTTCATCACCGCCGCCGTGTCCCTGCTGCTCATCTGGATCACCTTCGCGGGCAGCGGCAGCGGCAAGAAGTACGAGTGGCTGTCCTGGCAGACGTACACCATGGTCGGCGGGGCGGTCCTGCTCGGGCTGCTGTTCCTGTTCGTGGAGTCGCGGGCCAGCGAGCCGATCATTCCGCTGCGGCTCTTCCGGAACCCGACCATCACGCTCGCCTCGATCGCCTCGCTGTTCGTGGGCGTCGCGATGTTCACCGGCACCGTCTTCTTCAGCCAGTACTTCCAGCTGGCGCGCGGCAAGTCGCCGACGATGTCCGGCGTCATGACCATCCCGATGATCGCCGGGCTCTTCGTCTCGTCCACCGTCTCCGGGCAGCTGATCACCAAGACCGGGAAGTGGAAGGGGTGGTTGGTGAGCGGCGGTGTGCTGCTCACGGCCGGTCTCGGGCTCCTCGGGACCATGCGGTACGACACCGCCTACTGGCACATCGCGCTCTACATGGCCCTGATGGGGCTCGGCATCGGCATGATGATGCAGAACCTCGTGCTGTGCACGCAGAACCAGGTCGCCCCCGAGGACATCGGCGCCGCCAGCTCCGTGGTGACCTTCTTCCGGTCGCTGGGTGGTGCCATGGGCGTGTCCGCCCTCGGCGCCGTGATGTCCACGCGCATCACCGACTACGTCAAGGACGGGCTCGTCGACCTCGGGCCCAAGGGCGCCGCCTTCGGGCACGGCGGCACCGGGGGCGGCGGCATCCCGGACCTGGACAAGCTGCCCGCGCCGTTCCGGACCGTCATGGAGAGCGCGTACGGGCACGGGATCGCCGACGTCTTCCTCATCGCGGCGCCCATCGCCTTCCTCGCCTTCGTCATCACGCTGTTCATCAAGGAGGTGCCGCTGCGGACCTCGGGGGCGCTTGCTCAGGCGGCCGAGTCGTCCGCGGCCTCGGACAGCTCCGGCACGGCCACCACACCGAAGGCGTAGCGCAGTCGCCCGGCCCGGTGATGATCCGGGCCGGGAGCGGCGGGAGTGGTGTCAGGAGGCGGCGGGAGTGGTTCAGGAGCGGGGCAGCAGGCCCTCGATGCCCGCGGTCAGGAGGTCGAGGGCCGTCGTGAAGTCCCGCTCCCACATCTCGACGACCGTCTCCTCCTCGCGGGACTCCATCAGGTCCTTCGCGCCGCGGATCGTCTCGTTGCCGGCCAGCTCCTCCTGGACCGTGCCGAGCGCATGCTTGAAGTACTCCTCCATCGTCAGGCCCGCCGCCGCGCACCGCGCGATGAAGTGGCCCTCCATGGTCCCGTAGCCGTACACGAACTGGAACACCGCGGCGATCGCGCCGTTGCGCTGGTGCGCGGGGAGCCCGGTGTTCCGCACGGCCTGCTGGACCGCGAGGGAGTACGCGAGCCAGTTCGGGCCGATGTTCAGGAACTGGCCGATCAGCGGGGACACCCAGGGGTGGCGGACCAGGACCCCGCGGTACTCGGTGGCCAGCGCGCGCAGCTGCTCGCGCCACGCGGACGGGTCGGTCTCGGTGTCGGGGAGGCGCACCTCGGCGCACACCGCGTCCAGGGCGAGCTCCAGGAGGTCGTCCTTGGTGTCCACGTACCAGTACACGGACATCGCCGTGACCTTCAGCTCCGCGGCGAGGCGGCGCATCGAGAACTTGGCGAGGCCCTCCGCGTCCAGGAGCCGGACCGTCGCCCGGGTGATGCTCTCCCGGTCCAGGCCCGACGGCTGGTCCCCCTTGCGACCCGAGCCGCGCGGTGCCCGGCCTTCCAGCCAGACACTCGCCCGCGCCGGTTCCTTCGCGCGGTCGGCTGCCTTCACCATGGCGCACCTTCCTGGTACTGGTCCTGGTTCTGGTCCTGTCCCGGCGGGTCCGGTCGGGGCCGGGGTTCCGGTCGGGCCTGGGCGGGTCCGGTCGGGCCTGGGCGGGTCCTGTCGGGTCCCGTCGGGTCCGGGGGCGGGTGACCGGAATGGTCCGGTCACCCACCTTCGATGCTATGCGGACACCTTCTCCGCGGAGCCCGCCGCGTGCTGGTCAGAGTCTGCCCTCTCCGCTCGCCACAGCAACGCCGCCGCCAGCGCGCCGCCCGCGAACACCGCCGCGGCGCCCACCAGCTGACTGGTCTCCAGGCCCGACGAGAACGCGTCGGCGATGCGGTCCCGCTCGCCGTCGGAGCCCGCCGCCGCCATCGCCGCGGGGAAGGACGCCGCGGACACCGAGACCAGCGCCGCGAAGCGGGAGTTGAGGACCGCGCCGAGCACGGCCACGCCGAGGCCGTTGCCGAACTCCGCGAGCGTGCCGTTGACGCCCGCGCCGACGCCCGCCTTCTCCGGCGGGATCGCGCCCATGATGGCGTTCGCCATCGCGGGCATCGCGAACGAGATGCCCGCGCCCATGGCGATCAGGCCGACGAGCATGCCCGTGTAGTCGTGGCCGCCGAACACCGCGATCACGGCGAGGCCCGCCGCCATCATGCTCATGCCCGTCATGATCGTCCCGGGCGTGCCCAGCTTGGCGTACACGCGCGCGCCGACGCCCGCGAGGTTCAGGACGACCACGCTGACCGCGAGCGGCGCCGTGCGCAGACCCGCCTCGAGGGGCTCGTACCCGAGCACGAACTGCAGGTGCTGGGTGAGCAGGAACAGCGAGCCGCCCATGCCGAACGCGACCAGGATCGCGCCCGTCACCGCGCCCACGAACCGCTTGTTCCGGAAGAAGTGCATGTCCAGCATCGGGTACGGGACCCGCAGCTCCCACAGCGCGAACGCCGCGAGCACGACCACGCCGACGGTCGCGGAGACCAGGACGTGCGACGACGTCCAGCCGTGCTCGGGGCCCGAGATGATCGCGTACACGACCGAGCTCATGCCGATGGTCGAGA
Source organism: Streptomyces sp. NPDC059003 (assembly GCF_042740445.1). NCBI lineage: Bacteria > Bacillati > Actinomycetota > Actinomycetes > Kitasatosporales > Streptomycetaceae > Streptomyces > Streptomyces sp. NPDC059003. The sequence goes on from NZ_JBHYJH010000034.1 coordinate 21,666, forward strand.
GCACCGCGCCGAGCAGGTCCGGGCGGTCGCCCTGGGGGTTCTTGGACTCGGGGACCATCCTGACCACGGCGACGATACCGAGCAGCGCCACCGGGATGTTGATCAGGAAGATCGAGCCCCACCAGAAGTGGTTCAGCATGAAGCCGCCGAGCAGCGGACCCGCGGCGAAGCCGAGGGAGTTGACGGTGGCCCACAGGCCGATCGCCTTGACCCGCTCGGTGTCGTCGAAGATCTGCACGACGACGGCAAGGGTGGTGGTCATCAGGAGCGCGCCGCCGACGCCCATGCCCGCGCGGGCGGCGATGAGCTGCGTCGAGCTCTGCGCGAGACCCGCGCAGAGCGAGCCGATGCCGAACAGGGCGAGGCCCGCGGTCAGCATCTTCTTGCGGCCGTAGCGGTCCGCCGAGCTGCCCGCGGTGAGCAGCAGGCCCGACTGCACGAGCGAGTACGCGTTGATCATCCACTGGATGTCCGCGGACGACGCGTCGAGTTCACGGGTGAGCGAGGGGATCGCGACGCTCAGGACGGTGTTGTCGAGCAGCACGGTGAGCTGGGCGAGGCAGATGACGCCCAGGATCAGCCAGCGCTGCGGATGGCGGTCGCCGGGTCCGGCGACCGCCTCGGGGTTCTCGGCGGTGGTCGCCGTCATAGGGGCTCCTTCTCTGGTACGTCGCTACTCGCGAGTCGCTTCTACGGTGTACGTCAGTGAGGCGACGTACACCGTAGAGGAATCGCCTTACGGCGTACAAGAGAATTCGGAGCCGTAGTTCAACGGGCTACTTCTTCGGCTGGGTCAGGCCGAGGAGGGCGGGCCGGCGGCGCCCCTCCCGCTCACGCCGCCCGCGGCGCCAGCGCCGGTTTGATCAGGTAGCCGGCGCCGCGCCGCGTGTGGATCATCGGCTCCCTCCCGGCGTCGATCTTCCTGCGCAGATACGAGATGTAGAGCTCGACGACGTTGGCCTGCCCCCCGAAGTCGTAGCTCCACACGCGGTCGAGGATCTGCGCCTTGCTGAGCACGCGCTTCGGATTGCGCATGAGATAGCGGAGCAGCTCGAACTCGGTGGCGGTGAGATGGATCGAATCCCCGCCGCGCGTCACCTCGTGGCTGTCCTCGTCGAGCGTCAGGTCCCCGACGGCGAGCACCGACTCGCTGCGCCGGCCCGCGGCCCCCGCCCGCCGGATGAGCCCGCGCAGCCGCGCGACGACCTCCTCCAGGCTGAACGGCTTCGTCACGTAGTCGTCGCCGCCCGCCGTGAGCCCCGCGATGCGGTCCTCGACGGCGTCCTTCGCCGTCAGGAAGAGCACCGGCACCTCCGGCAGCTCCCGCCGAAGCCGCCCCAGCAGGGAGAGGCCGTCCATGTCGGGCAGCTTCATGTCGAGCACGACGGCGTCGGGCCTGAAGCTCCGCACGGCCTGCACGGCCCCCGCGCCGTCACCGGCGCTGCGGATCTCCCAGCCCTCGTACCGCAGCGCCATCGAGAGCAGCTCGGTGAGCGACACCTCGTCGTCCACCACGAGCACACGGACGGGGCTCCCGTCCGCCCTGAGCAGTTCGGTACGCCCCTGGGGCGAGGTCGTGGTCATGCCCTCAGCGTGGGCGGCGGCGGTGAGAAGGGGCTTGCGGCCACCTGTGAATTCCCTGAGAAAACCCGCCGCCCCACCTGTATCTCCCCCGTGCCCTCCGTGCCCCCCGTTCCCGCTGGTCAGGCCACGCCGAACAGCCGCGCCCCGTTCCCGTGGCACACCGCCCGCAGCCACTCGTCCCCGAGGCCGAGCCGCTCCAGGGCCTGCAGCTGGTGCAGATAGCCGTAGGGGATGTTCGGGAAGTCCGTGCCGAGCAGGATGCGGTCGCCGAGGTCCGCGAGCCGCCCGAGCTCGTCCCGCGGGAACGGCGCGATGCGCTCGGTGAAGTCCGTGAACGCCATCGTCGTGTCGAGCCGCACCTCCTCGTACCGGTCCGCCAGGTCCAGGAAGTCCGCGTACTCGAACATCCCCATGTGCGCCACGACGAGCCGCAGCCGCGGGTGCCGCGCGAGCAGCCGCCTCACCGGCTCGGGCCCGGTGTGCTTCCCGGGCGCCGGGCCGGACCCGCAGTGCATGACCACCGGAATCCCCGCCTCGGCGAGCAGCCCCCACGCCGGGTCGAGCAGCACGTCGGCCGGGTCGTACGCCCCCACCTGCACATGCGCCTTGAACACCCGCGCCCCGCACTCGACCGCGTCCCGCACATAGCGCTCGACGCCCGGCTCCGGGAACAGCGTCGACGTGTGCAGACAGTCCGGTGTCCGCGCCGCGAAGTCCGCCGCCCAGCCGTTGAGCCACTCCGCCATGCCCGCCTTGTGCGGGTACAGCATCGACGTGAAGGCCCGCACCCCGAACCCCCGCAGCACGGCGATCCTTCGCTCCTCGTCGTGCCGGTACGTGATGGGCCACTCCACGCCCGTCATCGGACCGACCGCGTCGAAGTACTCCCACACCTTCACCAGGACGCGCTCCGGCATGAAGTGCGTGTGGACGTCGACGAGCCCCGGAAGCCCGAGCCGCCCCCAGAACGCGACGACCTCCGCGGTCTCCTCCTCCCCGCCGTCGCCCATGCCATCGCCGATGCCATCGCCGATGTCATCTCTTACGCCGTCCCTCGCGCCGTCCCCCATGTCATCCCGTATCCCGTCCCGCCCCTCACTCATGTCCGTAGCTCCGCTCGACCTTGCCCACGTGCACGACGTACCGCTCGAACCACTCCTCGCGCCCCCGCTTCCGCGCCTCCCGGTGCTCCGGGTCGTCCCGCCACGCCTTGATCGCCTCCAGGTCGCGGAAGTACGCGACGGTGATGCCGAGCCCGCCGGGCGTCGCCGCCGAGTCCGCCCCCAGGAACCCGGGCACGTCCGCGACCAGCTCCTCCATGCGCTCGGCCGTCTCGCCGTATCCCTGGTCCCCCTCCGTACGGAGTGCGCTGAACACGACGGAGTAGTACGGGGGTTGGAAGGGACCCACGGGCCCGACGGGTCCTGCGGATTCCACGGGCCCTGCGGGTCGGGACGCCTCGGCTGTCCGATCAGCTGTCCGATTTCTCATGGCCCCCACACTCACCGCCCCGCTGATCCCGTGTCCACAACGAGAGGGCCTCCTTGTCCAACGGGCAGACACTTTTGACCTTCCGGTCAGCTACCGGTCGCCACCGGCCCGCCGCCGGACCATCACCGGACCGCCGCCCCACCGCCGCCCCAAGACTCACCAGCCCAGGACTCACCCCCCTCCTCCTCAGAACAATCCGCCCTGCACCGCGGGTATCTCCCGCACCGGAACCGTCACCCCCGCCGCCCCCTCCCTCAGGACCTGGCCGCCCGACGTCTCCTCCCCCAACGCCTCGAGCCGCCACCCGCCGAGCAACCTGCCGTCCACCACAAGCCCCCCGCCCACATGCAGATCCGGTCCCGCGGCCCCCGCCAGCGTCCCCGCGACGACCCCGCCGTCCGTCAGCTCGCCCACCACGCCCGTCACACCTCCGGCCGCCGCTATCCCGTCGAGCCCGAACCACCCCGCGTGGTCCACGACTTCGCACGGCAGCCGCTCCAGCGACTCGGGCCACCCGGCGAGCCCGACCGCCTTCCGGTGCACGTCCGCCACCTCCCTCGCCCGCGCCTCCGCTCCGGGCAGCCGCGCCCGCAGGGCCCGCTTCTCCGCGTACGGAACGCGGTCGGGCACGCCGAGCGCGGTGCGCAGCAGCTCCTCGGTCCTGCGCGCCGCCATCAGCGGCCCGCGCCCGAGCCAGCTGAACGCCATCGCCCCCTGCTCCAGGAGCCGGGCGCCACCCCGCGCGACGCCCGTGATGCCGACCTTCACCCGGCCGGGGCCGAACCACGCCACGTACACGTGATACGGCCGTGGGTCGTCGGCGAAGGTGTCGGCCGCGACCGAGTGCGCCCGGTCCATCCGCGCGCACTCCTCGCACTGCGCGCGCGTGGCCCGCCCCGCCACGCCCGCGCCTCTCGGACACGGCGTCCACCGGCCGCCGCGCCACACCCCGAGACAGCGCCGCCCGCCCCGCGCCCGGAAGGCGAGCGCGGTGCCGTAGACCAGCGGGCTCTCCCGCGGCCCCCGCTCCGGCGCGTACCAGCAAAGGACAGGCCTGCCCTCCGCGTGCCACCGCACCCCCGTGCACCACCACGTCATGGAAAAAAGCATGGCGCACGCCACTGACAATCCAGTTCTTGACCTACAAGTCCAGAATGCTGTTAGGCTGCTCCGCATGGGAAGGCCCAAGCAGTTCGATCCGGAGACCGCCGTGGCACAGGCGATGGAGGTCTTCTGGCGCAAGGGGTACGCGAGCACGACGCCGCAGGACCTCGTCGACGCGCTCGGCATCGGAAAGGGCAGCTTGTACAACGCCTTCGGCAGCAAGAACGCCCTGTTCCAGCGGGCGCTGTGCCGCTACCGCGACGGCCAGGCCCAGTACCTCATCGACCTCCTCGACCGCGAGGGCCCGGCCAAGGAGCGACTGCGCTCCGCGCTCGAACTCCTCGTGGACATGGACCTCGCGGACCCGGACCGGCGCGGCTGCATGGCCGTGAACACGGCGGCCGAGCTCGCGCACGCGGACAAGGCCGCGGGCGACGTGGTGCGCGCGATGTTCACGCGCACCGAAGGCGCCTTCCGCGAACTGATCGAGCAGGGCAAGCGCGCGGGCGAGATCGCGCGGGACCGCGACGCCGCGGACATCGGCAGCCTGCTCCTCAGTACGGTCATCGGCCTGCGCCTGACCGCGCGGGTCGCGGACGACCGGGACCGCATGCACCGCACGATCAGAGCGGTCATCGACCTGCTCTGACCCCACGCCACCCGTCACCCACGAACCCCCCGCACCACCGCCACCCCCTTCCCTGACCCACCCGTACCCACATTCTGTACCTCCAGGTCAAATACCACCCGCCCCAACGCCCCACCGGCCCCACCGACCCCAGCAACCCGCCACACCCCACGAACCAGAACCAGAACCAGAACCAGAGGAGCGAACGCCCCATGAACCTCAACCTCACCGGCAAGACCGCCGTCGTCACGGGCGCCAGCCGCGGCATAGGCCTCGCGACCGTCCGCGCGCTCGTCGCCGAGGGCGTCCGCGTCGTCGGCGCCGCCCGCACGATCACCCCGGAGCTGAAGGAGTCCGGCGCGCTGCCGTACGCCGTGGACCTCGGCACCCCGGAGGGCCCCGCCGAGCTCATCGCGTACGCGGTCGCCGAACTCGGCGGCGTCGACCTCCTCGTCAACAACGTCGGCGCGGGCGACGACACCCGCATCGGCGGCTTCCTCACCGTCGACGACGCGGACTGGCAGGCCGTCCTCGAGCTCAACCTCTTCAGCGCGGTCCGCGCGAGCCGTGCCGCGCTGCCGAGCCTGACCGAGCGGCGGGGCTCGATCGTGAACGTGTCCTCGGTCAACTCCCGCCTGCCCGGCGCGGGCCCCATCGCCTACAGCACCGCCAAGGCCGCGCTCACGGCCTTCGGCAAGGCCCTCTCGGAGGAGTTCGGCCCCCAGGGCGTACGGGTCAACACCGTCTCACCGGGCGTCGTGCGGACCGCGATCTGGGAGGACCCCGACGGCTTCGGCGGCACGGTGGCCGCGGCCCACGGCACCGAACACGCCGCGTTCCTGGAACAGCTCCCGCAGTCCTTCGGCATCACATCGGGCCGCATCACGGAGCCCGACGAGGTCGCGGCCCTGATCACGTTCCTGCTCTCGGACGTCGCGGGCAACATCACGGGCGCGGACCACGTGATCGACGGCGGCACCCTGAAGACCGTGTAACCCACAGCAAGAAGCCCCGGGCGCAATGCCCGGGGCTTCTCTTCATGTGCACTCGGCAGGATTCGAACCTGCAACCTTCTGATCCGTAGGATCGGGCAGCTTGTTGAGCCGGAACTCCGGACTCTTCATAGCTGATCGCTAACAGCAGTGATCAATGGTCTAGGTGTGCCGTGCTTGCCGTCAGCGTTGCCGCAACCTCCACCGGGCCGATTACCATCTCAGCCTTGGGGCTTCATACATCCCAACAGATTTGTCAGTGCCGCAGTGGCTGACACGCCTGTCGCAGAAGAGTCTTCTTCCCAAGAGCCCGTTCAGCCCTCCAACGCCAGCCACGCCTGGACGGCGCTGCCGCTGGTCATAGATTGGAACAGCATACGGAGACCAAGGCTAGCGCCACCCTCGCCATCACCGATGTAGCGCTTTACAACGTCGTGAAGGATGTGGCTGCCCCTTCCACGTGGTTAATCTTGAGTTAAATACTCCGTGCGGCCGTCGCAGCGGGGGGAGTGGGCCGTGCGCCAGCATAGTGATATGCCCCCTTGAAGACGAAGGAAGAACCAACTGTAGGCGATACCCACGCCGCGCCCCTGATCACGCTCACTCAGGACACTGAAGCCCTCGTTGCAGAAATCTCCAGATAAGGGCGGGCCAACGCCAGGGTCGCCCAAAGTGAGCACGCATGACCCAGTTGCACTCTTCACCATCGCGCCTACAAACTCAGCAAACGCTAAGCTTTTGATGAATTCCCTACAGCCAGCTAAAGGAACATGTCGCCCCAAAGCCCAGCATCCTTCCACCCAGAGGGGTGGAAGGAGGGTACTCCGCTCCAGAACCTTTGACTATCGATAGCTCCTGACCCAGAATTCGGTATGCGCCTTGCTCTTGCCCGGCGATATACCCTTGTTCAACCCTACACAGTTGTACCCCTCAAAGTAATACACCCGTGCGGACGTCCTATTCTTGATCGAACCGGCCTTGAAGGGAAGAGTAACGCAGCGGCCTATTTTCCCGGATCCGGACCTCCCCTTGTAATCGGTTTTTGCCCAGAAGCAGAAATGCTTTCTAGCGCACCTGGAACTCACCTCCCCCTCGGCCCCTGCGGGCGCAGCCACGAGGAGCGCCCCCATGCATGAAGCAGCAAGGATCGCACCTATGGATCGTACCGTTCGCGTTGTTGGACTCATAGGGAATGGATACCACGGCAAATGAGATCCGGGCGCTCACACCATGCGAGAATGGCTGGAAATAGCCGCTCACGCAAGTCAAATTAGGAGTTCCCGGTCGGAAACACCAAGAGGTTTCCATCAGCTCCAGTATGCACCCTTCAGCGGCATAGCAAGCATGGCGGCCTTACTGAGCTTGAAAAGGTTCTGGATGGTGCGTCATGGATGGCGAGAACGGAAGAGAATCCAGTCTTCCGAGAGGGGAGAGCGGCTACGATTCAGGCATGACAGAGAGCAGGCGGCGCAGACCGACGAAGGACAAGAAGAGTTGAAGTACAGCAGGGGAACGAAACCCGCAGACGCGACAGGCACGTTCCCCTAAGTCCTCATTGAAGCCTCTACTCAAGCTGATCTCCGATGTCGCCAAGGGGGACAGTCGATCATGTCAACAGACCACCCCTAGGACCCTACGGTTCGCTTCGACGCAGAGATCCTCGTTCGCGGCGCCAACAGCGTGAAGGTCGTCCGGGTACTCCTAGAGTATGAATACCGGGAGCGCGCCGTTGGCGTAGTTCGCCAAGCGTTCGAACTTCTGGTGAACATGAAGTACTTGGCCAAACAGGACCACCATAAGGATGCAGCGTTGCTCTTCGCACGGTTCGGCCTGCTCCAGATGACCTTGGCCCAGATCCGACGACTGTCGCACGAGAAAGAGAAGGGCCGATCGGCCCGACGAAAACCTGTTGCCGAAGCTTTAGCAGCACTTGGCACAGGACTTCACATAATTCTGCGCGAACACGAAGGACGACTCGGTGAAGTGGGTGTCGAGCTGGTGCCGCAAGACGACAGCCCAGCTAGCAGATGAATCCAACGATCCAATTCGCCCTCACCACTACAATATCCTGTATGGGGTGTGGTCTCAGGAAGCTCACGCCGCTCCTGACGCCCTTATCTCGAACATGTTTCGAGATCTTGAGTACGGGTGGTTTGAACGGACTGCTACCGAGAACGAGGGCCGGAGTCGTGACGCCGACATGTTTACCCTCATATTCTTCCTGGTGCTGTGGACACAGCCCCCAAATGTGAACAAGTCTCCTAATTAGATGCATGGTCGACTTCAGGAGCTGAGCACCATGAGTGGAGGGCCGGATCTGCCTCCCCGCCCGTCGCAATGATCCAGTCAGTTCCGTCGTTCATCACACCCTAGTTAGGCCCAAACATCCACAGCGGGTCAGCGTACAAACATCTCATCAAGTCGACACGAATAGGGCCATCTTTGTTATCGCTTCCGGAGCGGTCTGAGATCCTGGAGACCGGCCAAGAGGGGCCGCAAGTATGGAGTGGAAGACCCATGGCGAGCGACAGGTCTATACCAACAAGTGGGTGAATCTGTGTCTGGTCGACGTCCAGCAGCCTGACGGGCGCAGGTGGGAGTACCACGTCGTTCGCCTCCGGCACCTGGCCGTGGCTGCCGTAGTCAATGATCGACAAGAGGTCCTGATGATGTGGCGGCACCGCTTCATCACTGACTCGTGGGCCTGGGAGCTCCCGATGGGCCTGTTGGAGGAAGACGAGACGCCCGAACAGGCGGCGGCTCGTGAGGTGTTGGAGGAGACGGGTTCCGCCCTGGCTCTATCAAGCCTCTGATCTACGCTGAGCCCGCGAACGGGATCACCGACTCGCAGCACCACGTCTTCCGTGTAGAGGGCGCAACCTACGCCGGACCGCCCACGGAGAAGAACGAGTCCGACCGCTTCGAGTGGATTTCCCTCTCGGAGGTGCGGGGCATGATCGACCGCCGGGAGATCCTGAGCAGCGGATCGCTCGTCGGTCTGCTCTACCTGCTCATGGATGAAGCGATCCGCTGACTGGCGGCAGGAGCGCCCGTAGTCTCACCTCGAAGGCCAGGGCTACGGGCTCATCCCTGTGCGGCGGGGCCAACTCGTCGTAGAACTCCCTGAGGTGGCCTGAAACTCGCTCGGACGCCACCGCCGATGCAGGCTCCAATACCTGCGTGGCGGTCTGGCATGCCTGATCCAGCTTGCCCTGGTCCAACGTGCGCGCCAACCAGAATGAGTGGAACGCGCGACCGCGGTGGTTGGCGCGGTCCTCTCGCCTCAGAGCTTCCGTGATCAAGGATTCAGCCATCGCGGCCTCGCCCAAGCAGCCGTGAGCGATGCCCGTGTCCACTATGTGCTTCGGCTCATCGAAGTAGGTCACCCACGAGGGGTCGGGGTCGGCTGCCTGGATCTGCTCGAAGTGGCGGTGCACGCCGCCGATCGCCCAGTGGGTCGAGTCCCTGTTGCCGAGGGTGGTGTGCGCGAAGGCTTCCCGCATGGACAGCATCGCCAGGACACGGGGCGTCGTTCCGAGTGCCGATCGAGCCTGGTCCTGGGCCGCGCTCACGAACGCCAAGGAGTCCGCAGGCTTGTCCTTGTAGGTCGCCTGCAGGCTCATGCAAGCCAGGACGTTGGCCATGAACTGACGGTCGTCGATCTCCTTGGCCAAGTTGCAGGGCCTCGGTGAAGTACGCGCGTGCCTGGCTGTACTGGCGGGCGTCGGAGTAGGTCCAGCCGGTGAGGCGCGCCAGCTCGGCCGCGACTCCGTACAGGCCGTACTGGACGGCGGTCGGCTCTCTTTCAGAAGCCCGACCACGTATCGGAGCTGGCCGGCGATGGCTGGCCTCAGGGCCTCACCGCCGTGTTGGTCGTCACGGCGCCAGTAGTCCTCGATGGATGACTGGAACGCTTCAAGGGTGGCCGCGCCGAGGCTCGTGCGGGTAGCCAACGCCAACCGATCAAGGCCCTGCCGGTACAGCAGCACGTCCGCCAGATGATCCGTACTGCCTGGGCCCTGGGCCACCTGCCGGAGCTCGCCCACCTCAAGCTCTGGAAGTGGGCGCACATGCTCGGCTTCCGCGGCCACTTCTCGACCAAGTCCCGCGCCTACTCCACCACCCTCGGCGCGCTCCGGGACGTACGCCGTGCCTGGCGCCTCGCCCAGGCACAAGCCGCCCGTGCCCGCGCTGGTCTCCCCATCGCTGAGGAGAGCGCCCTCGTGACCGCCTCCTCTTGGACGTACCTCAGCAGCGGCTACCGCCCCGGTGAAGAACTGCTCGCCGCCCAAGTCCGCCACGACATCGCCCACACCCAACGGATCAAGCAGGAAGGGCTGGTGCCCGCATGACGTCGGCCGTGCTCACCGTGGACCAAGTCGCCGAGCACCTCGGCATCAGCCGCTGGAAGGTTCACGACCTGATCCGCTCCCGCGAACTGGCCTCTTTCAAGATCGGCCGCTGCCGACGCATCAGTGAGGCGGCCGTGCACGACTACATATCCCTCCGCACCGAACAGGACGCTGCCTGATGGCCAAGCCGAAGAAGAACGCCAACAACGAGGGCACCATCTACCAGCGCAAGGACGGCCGCTGGGAGGGCAGCGCATACGTGCTGACGACGGATGGCACGTACAAGCGGCGCAGCGTCTACGGCAAGACCTGGGACTCCTGGCGGCGGCCCGGGACAACCGGCTGTGGGCCGCGTACGAACTGGCGGTCCGCATCGGCCTCCGGCGGGGTGAGCTGCTGGGGCTGCGCTGGTCGGACGTGGATCTTCACGAAGGCGTCCTCACCGTCCGGCAGGCTCTTCAGCGGGTCGGCGGGGAGCTGCTGATCGTCGCGCCCAAGACGCAGCGCTCGGCCCGGCGTGTGGCGCTGCCGCCCGAGTGCGTGACGGCGCTCCGCGCTCAGCGGGCCCAGCAGATCGCCGACCGGAAGGCCGCGGGCACGAGCTGGAAGGGGACGGGGCACGGCCTCGTCTTCACCACCAAGAACGGCACCCCCATCGAGCCGCGCAACCTGAATCGGTCCTTCGAGGCCCTGTGCACCCGCGCCGGAGTCCGTCGAGTCCGCTTCCATGACCTGCGCCACACCTGCGCCTCGCTCCTCCACGAGCAGGGCGCCGACGCTCGAATGATCATGGAGGTACTCGGCCACAGCTCCATCCGCGTGACCATGGACATCTACACGTTCGTCCGGCTGGACTCCCAGCGGTCCGCCTTCGACCGCGTCGGGGAGGCCCTGAGAGGCGACGGCAACGACCCGGATGGCGACGACGGCGCGGCGGGCGCCCCCGTGACCGTCTGATCGGACCCCGTCCGTCCGGAAAGGCCGTTGCCGTCAATCACTGCCGTCACGGCAAAAGCCAGAGGCCCTATGGATCTCTCCACAGGGCCTCTGGTCTGCTGTGCACTCGGCAGGATTCGAACCTGCAACCTTCTGATCCGTAGTCAGATGCTCTATCCGTTAAGCTACGAGTGCTTGTTGTGTTTTCCGTCTCGCTCCCGGTCCTTTCGGCCCGCTCGCGGCGACAGGAAGAACATTACATGACTGCCGCCGCCATGTGAAATCCATTGGCCACACCCCTTGTGACCTGCGAAAACTCCGATGAGGGGCGCCCTCGGGGACGTCAGGTGGCTCAGGAACCACTGAAGCCCCGGTCCAATGGACCGGGGCTTCAGCGATCAAGTGCGGAGGCGGAGGGATTTGAACCCTCGATGGGCTTTAAGGCCCAAACCGCATTAGCAGTGCGGCGCCATAGACCGGACTAGGCGACGCCTCCAACCTGACACCCACGCGAGCGCGGGTGTGCGTGCCGATGATGACACAGCCAGGGGGCACGTCACCAATCGCTTTCCACGGTACTAGTCCGGCGGCCTCCAGGGCAAAGCGCGGTGCGGGGCCGCAACGTCGCGCGTACGGCCGCGTTAGAGGCGGTAGGCGCCGGTGCTGCCCGTCGGCGCGAGCCGGAATCACGCACCCCAGGGGAGACCCCATGAAATCCACCGCCCAGCGCCGCCTCTTCCTCACCGCCGCCGTCGCCGCGCTGACCGCGCTGCCCGCCGCCGCGCACGCCTGCCCCCTGGAGCGGGTCGACCACCGCGCCACGGGGGACCGTCTGACGATCACCGTCGCCCACACGGACTCGGGCGCCGACGGCACGTACGAACTGCGCTGCGGCTCGGAGGGCAGCACGCACCCTTCGCCCCGTGACGCCTGCGAACGTCTGGACCAGCTCGCGGCGAACGGCGAGGACCCGTTCGCCCCGGTGCCGGCCGGCACCATGTGCACACAGGTCCACGGCGGCGACGCCACCGCCCACGTCACCGGCACCTGGCAGGGGCGGCACGTCGACGGCTCCTTCAAACGCACCGACGGGTGCGAGATTTCGCGCTGGAACGCCATGGGGAAGGTGCTCTCCTTCGGCGGCGCGTGACCGCGGGAGCGCGACGCGACCCGCGCGCGGGGGGCCTGTTGTGGGGCGCGCGCCTCATGTGTGTCCTATGCCCCTGGACTGACCAGGCACGACGGCGTGCACTACGGAAGGCTCACAGCTTCTGCGTGCGACCTCCCTCGCATCCGGCGTCGCGCCCGCAACCACTCCCCGTAGACTCCCTCCCGTGACACGCCGCGAGCCGAGGGGCAAGATGGCTCAGGCGGTCGGCAAGGTGCGGTAATCAGGGAGGAAGCGTCGTCGTGAGCAGCAGGCCATCCCGAGGCGCTGCTCGCCTCGCAGCCATACTCGACGCGCTCCCCGACGCGCTGGTGCTCGTCAACGCCAACGGGACCGTCGTGAACGCGAACGCCATCGCGCTCGAGGCCTTCGAGGCGCCCGGCACCGCGCTGGTGGGGCGCGGACTGCTCGATCTGCTGCCGGAGTTCGACTCGCGGCTGATCCCCGGCTCCATGCGCCGACCGGACAGCACGGACGAACGCGGACGTACCAAGCCGAAGCGGATGATCGCGCGCCGCACGGACGGCACCGAGTTCCCGGTCGAGGTCACCAGCTCCAGCCTGGAGGACAGCCGGCACGCCTACGACGAGCGGTACGGGCACAGCGGCTACGGCGGCTACAGCGGCGACGAGATGCTGATGATCGTCGTCCGTGACCTGTCGGGGGCGCTCAACACCGAGGCCGAGCTGGCGCGTTCGCAGCGGCAGACCGAGATGATCCTGCGGGCCGCCGCGGAGGGCGTCGTCGGCACGGACACCGACGGCCGCGTCGTCCTCGTCAACCCGGCCGCGGCCCAGATACTCGGCTTCCGCGCGAGCGACCTGGGCGGCCAGGAACTGCACCCCCTGGTGCTGCACTCGCGCGCCGACGGCGAGCCCTTCCCCTACGAGGAGTCGCCGCTGTCGGACACGCTGCGCTCCGGGCGCAAGCACCGCGTCCGCGGGCAGGTCCTGTGGGCCAAGAGCGGCGAGAAGGTCGCGGTCGACCTGACGACCGCCCCTGTGCGCGACGGCGACCAGCTCGTCGGCGCCGTCATGACCTTCACCGACCGGCGGCCCTACGACACGCTCGCCGCGAAGTACGAGGCGGCGCTCGCGGAGCACGCCGAGGAGCTGCGGACCGCCGCCGAGCGCCGCGAGGAGGAACTCGCCGCCGAGCAGGAGCGCTACGCGGCGCTCGCCGAGCGCGAGAAGGACCGCCACGAAGCCCTCGCCGAGCGCGAGCAGGAGCGCTACGACACGCTGGCCGCGCGGCACGAGCAGCTCGTCGCGGTCCTCGACCAGTCGCTGCGCGGGCCGCTCGACGAGCTGCGCCGCGAGCTTGCCGCCCTCGCCGCCGACGACGCGGGCCAGCTGTGGCCCGAGGCGAACCAGGTCCTGCACCACCTGTCGGCCGGGTACGCGCGCATGACGACGCTCGTCGACAACGTGCTCGGCTTCCAGCGCCTCGAAGCGGGCGCCGAACAGCTCTCCCGTACGCGGGCGCCGCTCGACGCCGTCGTCGCCGCCGGTGTCGACGGAGCCGTCGAGCTGATCGGTCCCGGCCGGGCGCAGTTCGCCGTGCACGCGCCGCCGATCGAGGTCGAGGTGGACGCCCGGCGGCTCGCCACGGCCCTCGCGCACCTGATCGCCGACGTCGCCGGAATCGACGCCACCGGCAACACGCGCGCGGGAGTGGTGGTTTCGGACGGTTCCGGCGGTTCCGGTACCGCGGGCGGGTACGTCGACTCGACCATCGTGGTCGCCGCGGCCCAGCGCGGCGACGTCGTCCGCATCGAGGTGCGCGGCCCGTACGCCGGGGGAGACCCGGTGCACGAGCCGGTCGTCCGGGGCATCGTGCACGCGCACGGCGGCGTACTGCAGACGCACGAGGTGCCGGGGATGAGCGGCAGTGCGTACGTGCTTGAGGTGCCCGTCGGTGAGGGGGGCGGCGCGGGTTCCGGTACTGGTGCTGGCACTGGTGCGGGGGCGGCGGTCTCTGCGGTCTCTGCGGTCTCTGCGGTCTCTTCTGAGAGCACGGGTACGGCGGGTACCGGTACCGGTACCGGTGTTCAGGTGCCCGAGCAGGCTTCGGGAGCTGCGGGGGGCGGGCGTCGGCGGGCGCGGCGTTCCTCGGTGGACTCCTTCCTGGAGAGCGGTGTTCCCGGCGACGCGTCTTCCGGTGACACCGGGGGTGCGGGTTCCGCTGACGCCACGGCGGGCGGCACCACGGGCGGTACCGGGCGACGCAGGCGCCGCGCCGTGGGCGAGGGCGTGGGCGTGCCGGACGCCCTGGGTGCGGGTGCTCCGGGTGCGAGTGCTCCGGGTACGGGCGCTCCGGGTGCGAGTGCTCCGGGTACGGGCGCTCCGGGCGCCGGAGGGCCTGGGGTCGAGGTCCCCGGGGGCGGGGCTTCTTCCGGGGGTACGTCCGGTGGCGCGTCGACGGGTACGGGCCGCCGTCGTGGGCGGCCGAGCCCCGCTGAGGGTGCCGTGGTGACCGCGGCCGAGCACGCGGCCGGGTCGGCTGCTCTCGGCGAGACAGTGCCGCCTCAGGGAGTGCCGCCGCAGGGGGCCGGGGGTCCGTCAGGGGCCGCTGTGCCGTCGGGGCGGCGCGCGCGGCGTACGGGCGAGCAGCAGGCGCTGGCGTTGCCTTCGGGGACGGGCGGTTCGGGTGCCGCGGACGGTGCCCCCGTGCCGGGTCAGGCCGGGCCGGGTGACGGTGCGGAAGCGCCGCGTCCCGGTGGTCGTCGTGCGCGGCGGGCGCTGGCCGCCGCCCGGGAGCGGGCCGCGGCGGAAGAGGCTTCCAACGGGCGGGTGTTCGCGCTGCCTCCGGCCGAGGCCGACCGTGATGGGGGCAGCGGTACGCAGGACGGTGCCGAGCAGGTGGGCGCGCCCCAGGGAGGGGCCGCGCAGCCGGGCACGGTGCAGGCGGATGCAGCGGGTGCAGCGGGTGCGGTGCACGTGGGTGCAGCCGGTGCCTCGGGTGCAGCCGGTGCCGCGCAGGCGGGCGTGGTGCCTGTGGGTGCGGCGCAGGGCGGCCGGCCCCCGCAGCCGGGTGCCGCACCTGGGGGTGCCCCGCACGGCGGTGCCGTGCCGGTGGAGCCCGCGCAGGTCGGTGGCTCCGTGAACGTTCCCGCAGGGGTGCAGGCGGGGCTTCAGGGCCCGGTCCGTGGGGACCTCCGTGGGGGCGTCCCCACGCAGGGCTCTGGGCCCGCCCGTGCCCAGAGCGTCCCCGCCGGTGCCCGCAGCGGCATGCCCGCGGCCGCCCAGGGCGGCGCACCGGCCGTGCCCCCGATGCCCGCGACGGCCCCCGGCGGGCTGCCCGTCGGGCAGGACGACACCGGGCAGCACGCCGTCGCACCGCAGGACCCGGCCGACGACCACACCCCGCCCCAGCCGCACCCGGCCCAGGCCCCGATGCCGTCCCCGGGGCTGCCCGCCCAGGCGCCCCCGATGCCCGAGCCGTCGCAGGCGCCCCCGGCCGCACAGCCGCAGGCGCCGACCGGGCGTCGCCGTGCGCGCCAAGCACCCGCACCGGCGCCCGCGGCAAGCGACCCGCGCGGCCCACGCGACCCGATGGCGGGAACAACCCCTCCCCAGGGGACACCGGTTCAGAACACGCCTCCCGGCGGCACCCCCGCCACCGGCGTACCCCCGCAGGGCGCCCCGCACGCCGGACCCACGCCCGCCCAGGGTGTCCCGTCACCCGCGCGCGGCACGGCGCTGCCGCCGGAACGTGATCCACGCGTGCGTGCCGCCCAGCCACTGCCCGCCGAGGCCGCGCCCGTCGACCCGAACTCGACGCAGGGGCGCGCGATCAGCGTACGGACGCTGGGACAGGGCGTGCCGTTCGGACGCCAGGCACAGGAGCAGGCGCAGGCCGCCTCGCCGCAGCAGGCGCAGTCCGCGTCGCCCCAGCAGGCGCACCCGTTGCCGCAGGCGCAGCAGCCGGACGCCGGGGCGCAGGCCGCGCCCGGGGGCTCCGGCCGCCGCCGCAGGCTGGCCACGCCGCCCGAGCCCGGCACCGAGGAGCGCCCGGACAACGCGGCCCGCCCGCACCCCCAGGCGCAGGCGCAGGCACTGCCCCAGGCCAAGCCGCAGGCTCCGGCACCGGCGCAGTCGCGTCTTTCGCCGACCACCGAGGGCACCGGCCGCGCGTACGCGATCGGCGCCCCGGACGAGAACGCCGCCGAGGGCCCGGAGCCGCTGGACGGCCCCGGCGGCGCCGTCGAGGTCTCGAACCAGCCGCAGCCCCAGCCCATGGACGACGAGCTGCCCCCTGAGCCGCTCGACAACCCACGGCGGCTGCTCGTCTGGCCCGCGCCCGACGTCACCACGCAGCAGGCCCTGAGCGACCGCGGCTACCGGCCCGTCATCGTGCACTCGCGCGAGGAGGTCGACGCGCAGATCGCCGCGTTCCCCGCGGCGCTGTTCGTGGACCCGCTGACCGGTCCGATCACGCGTACGGCGCTGCAGTCGCTGCGCCAGGCCGCCGTCGCCGCCGAGGTGCCCGTGCTCGTCACGGCGGGGCTCGGACAGGCGTCACGCGAGGCCGCGTACGGCGCCGATCCGGCCGTGCTCCTGAAGGCCCTCGCGCCGCGCGACAGCGAGCAGCACCCGCCGCGCGTCCTGCTCATCGAGGAGCACGAGGAGATCGCGCTCGCCCTGACCGCGACCCTGGAGCGGCGCGGCATGCAGGTCGCCCGGGCCGAGAGCGACGCGGACGCGGTGAGCCTCGCCGCGCAGATGCGGCCGAACCTGGTGGTGATGGACCTGCTCCAGGTACGTCGCCGACGCGCCGGAATCATCGACTGGCTGCGCGCCAACGGGCAGCTCAACCGCACGCCGCTCGTCGTCTACACCGCGGCCGTCGACGAGACCGACCTGCCGAAGCTCGCCGCGGGCGAGACCGTGCTCTTCCTCGCGGAGCGGTCCACGAGCGCCGAGGTGCAGGGCCGGATCGTGGACCTGCTGGCGAAGATCGGCACGAACTGACCGGGGATCGGCACGGACCAGCCGGGGGATCGGCACGAAGCAGCCGGGGCGAATCCAGGTGTTCCGGGGCCAGCCCGGTGCCATGATGCACGCGTGAGTCGCGACAGTCGCCACGCGCGCGTGGAGGTGCAGGAACGGGTCGACGCGCTCGTCCACGAGCTGGTGGAGTCGGGCGCGGAGAGCGGTCTCCAGGTCGCCGCCTCGGTGCACGGCGAGCAGGTCGTCGACGCCTGCGCGGGTGTGGTCGAGGCGTCCGGCGGGCGGCCCCTGGAGCCCCGCACGCTGATCCACAGCTTCTCCACCGGCAAGGGCTTCACCGCCACCCTGGTGCATGTGCTCGCCGATCGCGGGCTCATCGACTACGACACCCCGATCGCCCACTACTGGCCCGAGTTCGCCGCCCGGGGCAAGGAACGCGCCACGGTCCGCCACGCCCTGACCCACACCCTCGGCGTCCCGCAGCTGCCCGCCTCCCTCACGCCGGCCGAGCTGTGCGACTGGGACACCATGTGTGCCTTGGTCGCCGAACAAGAACCCCTGTGGGAGCCCGGTAGCGACAGCGGGTACCACGGCTGGACGTTCGGCTGGATCCTCGGTGAGACCGTGCGCCGGATCACCGGTCTCACGCCCGGTGCGGCACTTCGGGTGTACGTCACCGAGCCGCTCGGCATCGCCGACGAGCTGTACTTCGGCCTCCCCGAGGAGGCGTTGCCGCGTACCGCGCCGCTGGTGGAGGGCGGCTGGGAGGCGTGGCTGGCGTCCCTGTCGCCCACCGTCCCCTTCCGGCGTCTCGTCGTGCCGAACCGCGGTGTGTGGACCACGGCCGACCTTGCGAACCGCCGGGAGTACCTGCTCGCCGACGTGCCCGCGGGCGGGACCACCACCGCGCGGGCGGCCGCCCGCATGTACGCCGCGCTCCTCGGCGAGGTGGACGGCGTACGGCTCGTCTCCGCCGAACGCGTCCGGGCCGCCACCGAAGTGGCCGTCACGGGGAAGGACCGGATGCTCCTCGGCCGGTACGCCAAGGGGCTCGGCTATTTCCTCGGGCTGCCCGAAATGGCCGGTGAGCCGAGGGCGTTCGGGCACCACGGCAGCGGCGGCAGCATCGCCTTCGCCGACCCCTCCCGCGGCCTGGCGTTCGCGCTCACGCGGACCCGGCTCGTCGCGGACGGCCACGACGGGGTGGCGCGGCGGCTCGCGGACGAGATCCGCGCCTGCCTGTCCTAGACGGGCGTTCCGGGTGGCCTCCCGGGGGCCCGGGCGGCTTCCCGGTGGGGTACGTCGCCGTCAGTCGACGGCCGTCAGGCGGCACGCGGCGGCGCGGATCGAGGCGCGCAGCCTGGCGCGGTCCTCGTCCTCGCCCCCGACGAGAACCCGCCGCATCTGCGGCACGGCCGTGGCCCACCCGGCGAGCGCGATCAGCATGAACAGCAGGTCGGCCGCCGGGATCTCATCGGTGATGACGCCCCTGGCCTGGGCGTCCTTGAACGCGGCGACCTTGTGGTCGTAGTGCGCCCGGCGCTCGTACTCGTCGGGGAGCTCCTTGCTGTCGCCGTACTCGATTCCCTCCCAGAAGAGCAGGCGCAGCAGCTCGGGATGGGTCGCGTGGTACTCCATCAGGCGGTCCATCCAGCCGTCGATGTCGTCCGTGTCGACCGGGTTGCTGATGGCCATGTCCAGCATCCGCTTCTCGAGGACCTGGGCGAAGAGCTCCGCCTTGTTGCCGAAATAGGCGTAGATGAGCTGCTTGTTGGCCTTCGCCTCGCTCGCGATGCGGTCGACACGGGCGCCCGCGATGCCGAATCGCGCGAACTCCGCGACCGCCGCGTCGAAGATCCGGGCCTTGGTGGCCTCGGGGTCTCTCACTGCCATGGGGACAGCGTAAGGGAATTTCCCCGGCAACCAACCGTTTAGTTGCTTGACAGATCTTGCACCGCAGGCGCAGACTCGATCCAACCAACCAGTTAGTTACAAGCTGGTCGGTTACGAGGATGACTGTCAGGACGACCGCGCAGAGGAGCCTTGTCCCTCATGTCTTCAGCACCGCCCTCGCCACCGTCGACGGATGTCCGCGCGGATTCCGGCACGGCTTCCCGGACCGCGTCCCTGCCGGTGACGGCCGCGCGCACGGACCGCGTGCCGCCCGGCGTCTTCCTCGTGCTCATAGCCGTCTGTACGGCCGTGACGGCGGCGAACATCTATGTCGCCGCCCCGCTGCTCCCCCTCATGGCCCGGGACTTCGGCTCCACGCCGTCGGCCATCGCCTGGATCGCCTCGGTCGCCCAGTTCGGGTACGCGGCCGGGCTGCTGTTCTTCGCCCCGCTCGGCGACCGGGTCAACCGCCGTGCGCTCGTCGCGGGCCTGTCCGTCGTGACCACGGCCGCCCTGGCCGTCGGCGCCGCGGCGACCGGGACCACCGCGCTCGCCGCCGCCGTCTTCATCGCCTCCGCGGCGACCGTCGTGCCGCAGCTGCTCGTCCCGCTCGTCGCCGAGCGGGCGCCCGCCCACCGGCGGGCCAGCCATGTCGCGGCCGTCATAGCCGGGCTGTTCGCGGGCGTCGTCGCGGCCCGGGTCCTCGGTGGCCTCGCGGGGCAGGCCTTCGGCTGGCGCGCGGTCTTCCTCGGCGCCGCCGCGCTCACCGCGCTGCTCGGCCTGGCCTCCGCGGCCGTGCTGCCCGAGGAGCGCCGCCGCGGCTCGGGCCCTCTGTTCGCGGGCCTCGCCCAACTCCCGGGCGTGGTGCGGAAGTCAGCGGACCTGCGGCGCGCCTGCCTACGCCAGGCCGGGATGTACGGCGCGTGGAGCGCGCTGTGGACCTCGCTCGCGCTCCTGCTGACGGGCCACGGGGACGACGGCTACGGCATGACGACGGGTGCGGCCGGCCTCTTCGGTCTCTTCGGCCTCGCGGCCAGCGTGGTCGCACCGGTCGCGGGCAGCCTCGTGGACCGCTTCGGCGCCGCCAAGGTGGCATCCGCGGCCTACGTGCTGGCGGCGGTGTCGATACCCCTCTTCTGGCTGGGCGGCGCCCGCCTCTGGGCGCTGTGCGCGGCCGCGGTCGCCGTCCACGCCGCCCTGGTGGCGAGCCACGTGGCCAACCAGACGCTCGCCCTGACCACGACGTCCACCCCCGCCGTCGCCAACACCGCCTACGTAGTGGCCGGTTTCGCGGGCGGCGCCACCGCCTCGGCCCTCGCCGCCTCGGCGTTCACGCACTGGGGCTGGGCGGGCGTGTGCGCGGTGTCCGGGGGATGGCTGGCGCTGGGATGGGGGGCTGCGTCCCTGCGGAAGAGGTGAGCCCCCTGCCCCGGCCCGCGCCCCGGGCCCGCGCCCGAGCCCCCTTCAGCCGCGCGTCACGTCCGTGACGTCCAGCTCCCCCTCCGCGTACTGCCTGCGCAGCACCTTCTTGTCGAACTTGCCGACGCTGGTCTTGGGGACGGAGGCGACGCGGGTCCAGCGTTCGGGGAGCTGCCACTTGGCGACGCGGGTGGCGAGGAAGTCGCGGAGGGCCGTGTAGTCGGCGGTGGCGTCCTCCTTGAGGACGACCGTGGCGAGCGGGCGTTCGCCCCACTTCTCGTCGGGGACGGCGACGACGGCGGCTTCGGCGACATCCGGGTGCGACATCAGGGCGTTCTCCAGCTCGACCGACGAGATCCACTCGCCGCCGGACTTGATGACGTCCTTGGCGCGGTCGGTGAGGGTGAGGAAGCCGTCGGCGGAGATGACACCGACGTCACCGGTCTTCAGCCAGCCGTCGGCGCTGAACTTGTCCTCGGGCTTGAGGACATCGCCCGCCGCGCCGCCGTAGTAGGCCCCGGCGATCCAGGGCCCGCGCACCTCGAGCTCGCCCGCGGACTCGCCGTCCCACGGCAGGTGCGCGCCGCCGGGGCCGACCAGGCGGGCCTCGACGCCGGCCGGGAAGCGGCCCTGGGTGAGGCGGTAGGCGAACTCCTCGTCGGTGCCGACGGCATGGGCCGGAGGGTGCGCGACGGTGCCGAGCGGGGACGTCTCCGTCATGCCCCAGGCGTGGCAGACCCGGACGCCGTGCCGGTCGAAGGCCTCCATGAGGGACGGCGGACAGGCCGCGCCGCCGATGGTGACGTGGCCGAGGGAGCTGACGTCGCGGGGCTTGGCGTTGAGCTCGGCGAGCAGGCCCTGCCAGATGGTGGGGACGGCCGCCGCGTGCGTGGGGCGCTCGGCCTCGATCATCTCGGCGAGCGGCGCGGGCTGCAGGAAGCGGTCCGGCATCAGCATGCCGACGCCGGTCATGAAGGTGGCGTGCGGCAGGCCCCAGGCGTTGACGTGGAACTGCGGTACGACGACGAGGCTGATGTCGGCGTCCGTCAGGCCCATGGACTGCGCCATGTTGACCTGCATCGAGTGCAGATAGATGGAGCGGTGGGAGTAGACGACGCCCTTGGGGTCGCCGGTGGTGCCGGAGGTGTAGCACATGGCGGCGGCGCGGCGCTCGTCGAGCTCGGGCCAGTCGTAGCCGGTGGGCCTGTCCGCGATCAGGTCCTCGTACTCGTGCACCTGGGCGCGCACGCCGTCGAGGAGGGAACGGTCGCCGGGGCCGGAGACGACGACGTGCTCGACGGTCGGCATGCGGTCGAGGAGCGGCGCGAGCAGGCCGAGCAGGGAGCCGTTCACGAGGATGACGCGGTCGGCGGCGTGGCCCACGATCCAGACCAACTGGTCGGCGGGGAGCCGCAGATTGAGGGTGTGCAGGACGGCGCCCATGCAGGGAATGGCGAAGTACGCCTCGACGTGCTCGGCGTTGTTCCACATGAAGGTCGCCACGCGCTCGTCCTCGGCGACGCCGAGGTCCTCGCGCAGGGCGTGGGCGAGCTGGGCGGCGCGGGCACCGATCTCCCGGAAGCTGCGGCGCTGCGGGGCGCCGTCGCCGGTCCAGGTGATGACCTGCGCGCTCCCGTGCACGGTTGTCCCGTGGTTCAGGATGCGGGTCACGGTCAGCGGTACGTCCTGCATGGTGCTCAGCACGGCGTCCTCCCGGTGGGCGCGCGGCAGGCCCCGGGTGTTCCCGGCGCTCTACCTGGCAGTAGGCCCAGATTCTCGCCGCATACCGCACGGTATGTCACTAGGGCATGGGCACAAGGACGCAACAAGAAGGCAAATTGAGGCGCGGCGGCCGCCATCCTGGCGTGGCCCTGTCAGCCCATGGCCCGGCGCCCCGTACGGGCTCAGCGGACCGGCGTGAGCTCCGGGTCCTCACGGAGCTTGCCGAGCGCGCGCGACACCGCGCTCTTGACGGTGCCGATGGAGACCCCGAGCACCTCGGCGGTCTGCGCCTCGCTCAGGTCCTCGTAGTACCGCAGGACGACCATCGCCCGCTGCCGCGCGGGCAGCTTCATGATCGCGCGCCACATCGCGTCGTGGAGCGCCTGGTGTTCGGCCGGGTCACCGGCCGGAACGGTCTCGGGCTCGGGCAGCTCGTCGCAGGCGAACTCGTCGACCTTGCGCTTGCGCCACTGCGACGTGCGCGTGTTCAGCAGGGCCCGGCGCACATAGCCGTCGAGCGCCCGGTGGTCCTCGATCCGGTCCCAGGCCACATACGTCTTGGTCAGGGCCGTCTGCAGCAGGTCCTCGGCATCGCTCGGGTTCGCCGTCAGGGAGCGGGCGGTGCGCAGCAGCACGGGCTGGCGGGCCCGGACGTAGGAGGCGAACGACGGATAGGCGGAAGGACCCGCGCTCCGCGTCGCGGCCTTCGATGCGCTGGTGCACACGGACACCATGGATGCGGTCATGGCTCCACGCTAGAAGCGACCCCTACATCAGCGGATCGGCCGCAGGTCCCGAAGCGGTGTCCGCCTCAGGTTGTACGAGGGGAGCCAGCCCCACCTCCTGAAGGTGGAGGAGGGGGAGCGTACCCCTGAGGGTTCGACCCTGAGCCGGACGAAACCGCTTGCCACCGGAGCACGGGGGGTGCTCAGCCCAGGACGGCCACCGGCGCGTTCACAAGGTTGCGGTCGATCACCAGGGTCCGCCCGCCGTGCCGCTCCGTCACGTTGCCCGCGTACTGATGGATCCGGCCGCCCTCCGGCCAGGCGTCCCAGGGCAGCGCGGGCTCGCCGTACAGGTCGGGGCGGGTCCGCCAGCGCGCGAACCACAGCACGGACGGCAGGTCCGCCACCTCCGCACGCCGGGCGAGCTCCAGGTGCCGTACGCCGGATTCGGCACTGCTGTAGAAGCCCGGCACGTAGCCATGACTGCGCACTTCGCGAGCCCAGGCCCGTACGAATCTGAGCGTTGTCCGAGCGCATTTCTCGTTCCGATAGGTGTACGCCTCCATGTCCAGGTAGAGCGGGCTGTTCTGTCGCATGCCGTGCGCCTCGGCCCTGCGCACCGCGTCGTGCCCTTCCCGGGTCCCCTGGCGCCAGGGTTGCCGGCCGATGCGTACGTGCCGTTTGCGCTGGGCGACGACGCACGGGGACTGCGAGCCGACGTACAGCGGGAGCACCCGCCAGCCCATCCCGTCGACCCTGCGCAGCCAGTCGCGGGACAGGTGCGGCTGGTCCTTGCAGGCCCGGCCCCGCCCGCCGTAATAGACGCCGACGGCACCGTAGGGGGATGACCGCCAGCGGCGCATGATGTCGGCCGACGGCGCCCAGCAGGTGTCGAAGGCCCGGCCGCTGAAGACCTCGGGCCCGGGGGCCGCACGGGACGCGGGCCCGGCGTGGGACGTGGGAAGCATGTGGGGCGGTGTCGGGGTCGGCGTGTCCAGGCCCAGCGTCGCCAGGGCCAGGGCGAGGACGAGTCCACTGATCGTCTTGCGGTGGCGCATGGGGCGAGTGAACGGGTCCGGCCGGGCGCACGGCAGGAAACACGCTCCGCGTTCAGCCGTCCGCCGCCAGGATCAGCCCCGATGTGGGGACACCCGTGCCTGCCGTGACAAGGGTGCGGGCGGCGCCCGGTATCTGGTTCACGGCGGTGCCGCGCAGTTGTCGTACGGCCTCGGCTATGCCGTTCATCCCGTGCAGATAGGCCTCGCCGAGCTGTCCCCCGTGCGTGTTCAGCGGCAGTCGCTCCTCGGCGACGAACTCCGCCGCCTCCCCCGGCGCGCAGAACCCGAACTCCTCCAGCTGCATCAGCACGAACGGCGTGAAGTGGTCGTAGAGGATGGCGACGTCGATGTCCCCGGGCGTGAGCCCCGAGCCCCGCCACAGCTGCCGGGCCACGACGTTCATTTCGGGCAGGCCGCTGAGGTCGTCGCGGTAGAAGCTGGTCATCTGCTCCTGGGCGCGGCCCGCGCCCTGGGCGGCGGCGGCGATCACGGCGGGTGGGCGCGGCAGGTCGCGGGCCCGCTCGACGCTCGTCACGACGACCGCCTGCCCGCCGTCGGTCTCCTGGCAGCAGTCGAGCAGCCGCAGCGGTTCGACGATCCACCGGGACGCGGCGTGGTCCTGGAGCGTGATGGGTCGTCCGTGGAAGTACGCCGCCGGGTTCGTCGCCGCGTACTTCCGGTCGGTGACCGCGACGTGGCCGAAGGCCTCGGGGGTCAGGCCGTGGGTGTGCAGATAGCGCCGCGCCGCCATCGCCACCCACGAGGCGGGCGTGAGCAGCCCGAACGGCAGCGCCCAGCCGAGCGCGACGCCCTCCGCCGTCGGCTCCCGATGCCGCACGCCCGAGCCGAAGCGGCGCCCCGACCGCTCGTTGAACGCCCGGTAGCAGACGACGACTTCGGCCACCCCGCTCGCCACCGCGAGCGCCGCCTGCTGCACGGTGGCGCAGGCCGCGCCGCCGCCGTAGTGCACGCGGGAGAAGAAGGAGAGCTCGCCCATGCCCGCCGCCTGGGCGACCGTGATCTCCGGGCTGGTGTCCATCGTGAAGGTGACCAGGCCGTCGACGTCGCCGGGGTCGAGGCCGGCGTCGGCGAGCGCGGCCCGCACCGCCTCCACGGCCAGCGTGAGCTCGCTGCGCCCGGAGTCCTTGGAGAACTCCGTGGCCCCGATGCCGACGATCGCCGCCTGCCCGCCGAGGCGGTCCTTCGTCCGTACGCTCATGTGCCGCCCCCCGCCGCCGTGGCGCCCGGCGCGCCCGTCCTCGGCGCATCCGCCTCCGGCCCGCCCGCCCCCGTCGGCACGGTGACGGTCACCCTGCCCGTGACGTGCGTGCCGATGCCGTTGGCCCCGGTGACCTTGACGGTGACCGTCAGCCCGCCCTTGCCCCCGCCCTCACCCTCGCTCCCGCCCGGGTCGACGCGCTCCGTCTCGCCCGTCAACACCATCGTGTCCCCCGGATAGTTGGGCGCACCCAGCCTGATCGCCACCTTGCGCAGGACGGCGTCCGGGCCGAAGTGGTCGGTGATGTACCGCCCGACCAGGCCGTTCGTGGTGAGGATGTTCATGAAGATGTCCGGGGAGCCCTTGCCCCGGGCGAGCTCCGGGTCGTGGTGCACGTCCTGGTAGTCCCGCGAGGCGATGGCTCCGGCGACGATCAGGGTGCGGGTGATCTGGATCTCCAGCGGCGGCAGCCGGTCACCGACCCTCGTCCCGGCCCCTCCCCGGCCCGTCATACCGGCCCCTCCCTCGCGATCAGGTCCCCGAGGTCGGCGAGCACCTCACCGCCGCACCCCAGGTACGCGTCCAGCTGGCGCCCCCACAGGAAGTGCCGGTGCACCGGATGGTCGACGTCGGCGCCCACGCCGCCGTGCAGATGCTGGCCCGCGTGCACGACGCGGCGGCCCGCCTCCGACGCCCACCACGCGGCGGTCAGCGCGTGCGTCGCGTACGGCAGTCCTTCGTCGCGGCGCCAGGCCGCCTCGTACGCCGTGACGCGGATGGCCTCGGTGTCCATGTGCGCGTCGGCGGCGCGGAGTTGGACCGCCTGCAGGGCGGCCAGCGGCTTGCCGAACTGCTCGCGCCCGTTCGTGTACGCCACGGCACGGGCCAGCGAGCCCGCGCAGACCCCGGCCTGCAGCCCTGCGAAGGCCGTCCGCGCGCCGGCCAGCACGTCGTCGTAGGCGCTGACCTCACCCTCGTACGCGAGGTCGCCACCGCCCCCGTACGCGGTGCCGCCACCCTCGTACGCGAGGTCGCCGCCGAGGCGCTCCGCGCGCACCCCGTCCAGTCTCAGGCGCCCCGCCCGCCACGGCGCGGTCAGCTCGACCGGTGACCAGGACGCGTCGGCCGTCCGCACCCACCACAGGCTCCGGTCGGCGGCGGCCACCAGGACCGCGGTCGCGTCCCGCAGCCACGGCACCCACGGCACGACGCCGGTCAACCTGCCGTCCTCGACCCGCACTTGGCCACCGCGCGCGGGGAAGGCCCCGGTCGCCACCTCCGTGCCGTCCCGCAGCCCCGGGAGGAGCCGGGCCCGCTGCTCGTCCGAGCCGTGCGCCGCCACCGCGAGCAGGCCGTACACACAGCTCGCCGCGAACGGCACCTGGGCCGTCGTCCGCCCCTGCTCCTCAAGCAGCAGCACGAGCCCGAGCAGCCCGACGTCCGCCACGGCACCCGGCAGGCCCGCCGCGCACAGGGCCTTCCACAGCTCGGCGTCCGCGCCGGTGCCCGCCGCCGTCAGCCGCTCCGGTGTGGACAGGTCCCCGAAGATCCGGGCCGCGAGGTCCCGGGCCGCCGTCTGCTCGTCCGTGGGCGTGAAGTCCATGTCAGCGCGCACCCCCGTCCACGGCGACCGGCCGGAACACCGGCAGCTCCAGGTCCTCCTCGACCCGCTGGAACTCCAGGCGCACCGGCATCCCGATCCGCACCCGGTCGTGCGGCACCCCCACGACCTGGCTGATCATCCGGACGCCCTCCGCCAGCTCGACGAGGACCACCGCGTACGGCGGGTCGAGGGCGGGGAACGGGGGGTGGTGCATCACCACGTACGAATAGACCGTGCCCTCGCCGACCGCCTCGACCGTGTCCCACTCCGGCGATCCGCAGGCGTTGCACCCCGGGAGCCAGGGGAAGCGGAGGCGGGCGCAGGCGCCGCAGCGCTGGATGAGCAGCCGGTGCCGGGCCACGCCGTCCCAGAACCCCGCGTTGTCCCTGTTGATCACCGGCCGCGGGCGGCTGCCCGCCTCCGTCGGCTTCTTCGGCTTCTTCGGCTTCTTCGGTTCGCGGCGCGCGGGCGCGTACTTGAGGATCCGGAAGCGGTGCCTGCCCGCGAGCTCGCCGTCCGCGTGGACGTCCGTCCGCGTCGTCACGAAGTACCCCGTGCCCAGCTTCGTGGTCTTGCGCTCCGAGACCGCCTCGATCACCGCGTCGAACGTGATGCCGTCCCCGGGGCGCAGCGGACGCAGATACTCCTGCTCGCAGTCCGTGGCGACCACCGAGGTGTAACCGGCGCCGTCCAGGAGGGCGAGGAGGTCGTCGTACGCCGCTGTGCGGCCCGCGTGGCCGGAGAGGCCGCCCAGCGTCCAGGCCTGGAGCATCGTGGGCGGGGCTGTCGCGTCCGGGCCCTCGTACGCAGGGCTGGTGTCGCCCATCGCCTCGCACCAGTGCCTGATCATCGGGGCGTTGACGAGGTCCTTGCCGTGGCCCCGCTCGGCCGCGGGCCGTCCCTCGTACGCCTTCAGGCGCTCGTACAGCGCGTCCGCGGATCCGAGCGCGTCCGCGGGCTCGCCCCGCGCCGTCCCCGCGACCGCTGACTCCCGCGCCCGGGCCCCCGTCATCGCCGCCCCCTGCGCATCCCGAGCCGCATCGTCGCCACGATCTCGCGCTGCACCTCGCTGACGCCGCCCCCGAAGGTGTTGATCTGCGCCGCCCTGTTCATCCGCTCCAGCTCCCCGTCCCTGGCCGTCGCTGTCCCCACTGCCAGGGATCCCGGCGAGCCGGCCCGCACGAGCCCCGCGTCCCCCACGATCTCCTGACATATTCGGTACACCGCGACCGCCGATTCGGTTCCCGCGAATTTCACGCCGCTCGCGTCGCCGGGGGCCGGCCCCCCGGCCCCGACGTCGGCCACCAAACGCCAGTTGAGCAGGCGCGTCGCCGCGAGCAGAGCGTGTGCCTCAGCCAGTTTCGACCGCACCCACGGCCTGTCGATCCGACGTTCGCCTGTCACCGGATCGGGTGAACGCGCGGCGGTGAGAGCCGCCTCGTAGAAGTCCTCGGCCTGCATGCCGATCGCGGCGAGCGCGACCCGCTCGTGGTTCAGCTGGTCGGTGATGAGGCCCCAGCCGCCGTTCTCCGCGCCGACGAGGTTCCCCGCGGGTACGCGTACGCCGTCGTAGTACGTGGCCGTCGTGGTCAGGCCGCCCACGGTCTCGATCGGCGTCCAGGAGAACCCGGGGGCGTCGGTCGGCACGAGGAGGATCGAGATGCCGTGGTGCCTGGGCGCGTCGGGGTCGGTGCGGCAGGCGAGCCAGATCCAGTCGGCGTTCTGGGCGTTGGAGGTGAAGACCTTCTGCCCGTCGATCAGCCAGCCGCCGCCATCCCCGGTGACGTCCTTGGTGGCGCGTGTCCTGAGCGCCGCCAGGTCCGTGCCCGCCGACGGCTCGCTGTAGCCGATCGCGAAGACGCACTCGCCGCGGAGGACGCGCGGCAGGAACGCGGCCTTCTGCTCCTCGGTGCCGTGCTTCATGAGCGTCGGCCCGACGGTGTTCAGGGTGACCATCGACACGGGCGCGCCCGCGCGGTAGGCCTCGTCGAAGAACACGAACTGCTCGTCGGCGCCGCGCCCCTGGCCGCCGTACTCGACCGGCCAGCCGATGCCGAGCAGGCCGTCGGCGCCGATGCGCCGCAGGATCCGGCGCTGCCCCGGCGTGTCGTCGCCCGCGGGCGGTCCGTCGGGCATCAGGTCCCGGAAGTAGGCGCGCAGGTGGGCGCGCAGGTCCCGCTGGCGTTCGGTGGGGGCGAGGTGCACGGGGGCGGCCTCTCCGTCTCGTAACGGCTCGTACGCTCGTACCGGCAATAGTTTCTGACTGTCCGTCAGATCTCCTGCTGGTGTCAAGACGTCCGCAAACAGCTGCGCGGCGGGCCCCAGGCACCGCCGCGCAAACCGTCACATCACCCCACGGAGCCGGCCCCCGGGGATCACTCCCCGGCAGGGCCCCGGCTCACCACAGTTCGCTGAAGTTGACGGCGACGTTCGCGTTGGACTGGTCGATCTCCGTGAACGCGGAGCCGTTCACCTGAGCCGTGTTGCTCTGGTTGGAGGCGCCGTTGCCGACCGCCTGCTGCTGCGTGGTGGACGAGTTGCCGTTGTTGTCGTCACCGACGCCGCTGCCGTCGACGACCGCCACACCCGCGTTCGATCCGTTGTCCGCGAACGAGCCGTTGTCGGCCATCGCGACACCCGAGAACAGGGCGGCGGCGAGGGGCAGGGCGGCGACAGCGGCGAGGGCGCGGGCGGTACGGATGCTTGCCATGTCTATTCCTCCAGAACGGGAGATACGCACCGGCTATGCACCGGAAGCACCTCAAGTAGGGCTTTATCCAAGGCGGTTGGCCGACCACCTCGGTATCTGCGCGACGTCGCGAGTCCAGAGTTGCCCACCGAATCCCCGTCGAACCACCCCGGAAGACTCGATTCCCCCGCAAGCGTGAGGACAAGTCGATAAACCCGCTATGCGCCTCCGACACTCCAGCTCAGGGGGCATCAGGGGCCTCACGCCCAAGCGCCGCACGGGCTGAAGCGTTCCGCCAAAACCCCGGCAAAAGGGGGCGCTTCTCCCTTTGAGCCATCCCCGGGCCCCACCCCCTCTTCCCTTCCTCGAACGCCAGTACGAAAATGAGGGCATGGCCCCCGCCGACCGGCACACCGCCACCCTCGCGCTCGCCCACGCCCTGTCCGCCGCCGAGCGGGGCCTCGCCGTCATCCCGCTGTCCCGCACCAAGCTCCCGGCGCTGCGCTCCCCGCACCACGACGACCGGCACCACGAAGGCTGGCGCCACGACGACCGGCACCACGACGACCCGCACCACGACGACTGGCACCCCCACGACCCACCGCCGCACGGCGCCCCGCACGGCGCCCCGCAGCCGTCGCCGTGCCGGGGCGAGTGCGGGCGCATGGGGCACGGTGTGTACGACGCCTCGTCCGACCCGCTGCGCATCCGCGAACTGTTCGCCGCCGCCCCCTGGGCCTCCGGCTACGGCATCGCGTGCGGGCTGCCGCCGTACCACCTGATCGGCATCGACCTGGACACCAAGTCGGGCACCGACGCCCCGGCCGCCCTGCGCGAACTCGCGCTGCGGCACCTGTTCACCATCCCGGAGACCGTCGTCGTGACCACGCCCAGCGGCGGCCGTCACATCTGGCTCTCCGGGCCGCCCGACGTCGTCGTGCCCAACTCGGCGGGCCGGCTCGCCCCCGGCATCGACATCCGCGGCGCGGGCGGCTATCTCGTCGGCCCGGGCTCCCGCACCGAGCGCGGCGTCTACAGCACGGTGCCGGGCACCGCCCACCTCCCCCCGGCGCCGTGCCCTCCGGCCCTGCTGCGCCTCCTGACACCCCCGCGCCGGACCCCCCTCCCACGCGCGGGCGGCCCGCCGGACCCCCAACAGGGCCAGGGCCTGGTCCAGTTCGTCCTGGCCGCGCACGAGGGCCAGCGCAACACCCGGCTCTTCTGGGCGGCTTGCCGCGCCTACGAGAACGGCCTCGGCGACGTCCTGGTGGGCCCCCTCACCGAAGCGGCCCTCCACGTCGGCCTCACCCTGCGCGAGGCCCGCTCCACGATCGCGTCGGCGGCCCGCCTGACGGGACACGCGTGAGCTCCCGGAACCGACGGCTCGTGAGCTCCCGGATCCGACGGCTGCGGAACATGGCTGAAGGGGGTGTCCGGATCGCTCCGGACACCCCCTTCAGCGGCTGGCCCATGGCCAGTTCACGCGGTGGGTGTGGGATTTGAACCCACGGTGGCTCGCACCACGACGGTTTTCAAGACCGTTCCCTTAGGCCGCTCGGGCAACCCACCCCGCGCCCTGTGACCGGCTTGCCGGTGGTGGCGCGGGGTCAAGAGTAGCGGGTCAGCTGTCGCCCTTGCGTTCGCCCAGGACTACGTCGACCGTGTGCTCCTTGCCGTCGCGCTCGTAGGTGATCTTGACCTTGTCGCCCGGCTTGTACGTCCAGATCTGGCCGATCAGGGTCGGGCCGCTGTCGATCACCGTGTCGTCCAGCTGGGTGATGACGTCGCCGGGCTTGAGGCCCGCCTTGGCCGCCGGGCCGTTCGGCTCGATCGCGGGGCCCGAGCGGCCCGCGCCGTCGGAGATCCTGGCGCCGTCCGAGCTGTCGCCGGCCGTGGCGACCGAGGCGCCGATCTTCGGGTACGTGGCCTGGCCCGTCTTGATCAGCTGCCGGGCGACGTTCTTCGCCTGGTTGACCGGGATCGCGAAGCCCAGGCCGATGGAACCGGACTGGCCGCCGCCCATGCCGCCGCTGTCGGCGGGCTTGATCGCGGAGTTGATGCCGATGACCGCGCCCCGCGCGTCCAGGAGCGGGCCGCCGGAGTTGCCCGGGTTGATGGACGCGTCGGTCTGCAGGGCGCTCATGTACGAGCTCTTGCTGCTGTCGCCGTCGCTGGAGGTCACCGGGCGGTTCTTGGCGCTGACGATGCCCGTCGTCACCGTGTTCGACAGGCCGAAGGGGGCGCCGATCGCGATCGTCTCGTCGCCCACGGCGACCTTGTCGGAGTCGGCGAGCGGCAGGGCGCGCAGGTTCGCCGGCTTGTGCTTCAGCTTGATGACCGCGACGTCGTACCCCTGCGCGCGGCCGACGACCTCGGCCTCGTACTTCTTGCCGTTCGAGAACGTGGCCGACAGCTTGCCGCCGTCGGCGGCGGACGCCACCACGTGGTTGTTGGTCAGTATGTGGCCCTGTGTGTCGTAGACGAAGCCGGTGCCCGTGCCGCCTTCGCCGCTGCCGTTCTGGGCCTCCAGGGTGACGACGCTCGGCAGCGACTTGTTCGCGATGGCCGCGACCGAGCCCGGATCCCGCTTGAGCTGGGCCGGCGTGTCCGACGCGGAGACCGTCGTGGAGTCCGTGCTCCCGTCGTCGTTGCGGTCCGCCGCCCAGTAGCCGATGCCGCCGCCGACGCCGCCCGCGACGAGCGCCGCCGCGAGCACGGCCGCGACCAGGCCGCCGCGCCGGGGGCCGCCCGGCTTCGGCGCCGACGGCTGCTCGGACGTCCAGGAGGAGCCCCAGCCGGATCCGGCACCGCCGCTCTGCGCGTACGACGGCACGGCGGGCGGCGGGGGCGGCGGCCAGGCGCCGGACGCGGGGGCGGCGGCGGCCGGGGCGGGGTGCGGGGTGTGGCCGGGGGCCGGGTGCGGGGTGTGGTGCCCCGGGGCGGGGTGCGGGGTGGAGGTCTGCGCCTTCGTGTGTGCGTACGGATCCGGGACCTGGGGGGTCGGGGGCTGCGGCGCGGGGGGCGTGGGCTCGGCGTGCGCGGGCTCGGCGTGCGCGGCCGGAGCGGGCGGGGCCGCCGGAGTCTCCGAAGTCACCGGGGTCGCAGGGGTCGCAGGGGTCGCCGGAGCCGCGTCCGACGGTGGGGCGGTCGGCTCGGGGCGGTCGGACGCCTCCGGAGCGGAGGGCGGCGCCGCCGACGGGGTGGGGGCGGGAGCAGCGGGAGCGTCCACCGGCGCGGGAGGTGCGGACGGGGCCGGGGGGACCGCGGTGCCCTCGTTCTCGGTGCTCACAGCTTTCCTCTCCTCGGTCCACGCTGTCGTGCTCGGTCACGACCAAAGATCAAGTCGGCGGCCGGTCGGTTCCCGTCGGCCGTCGGTCGGTGGCGCACGACTCCAGTCGACCGTTGTCAACCGTTCAGTTGTCTGCAGTCAGCTTTTCCCATGGGCTGTCAGGGCACCATAAGCCGACACTGTGCGTTCACGGCGGGCGAAACCGCCCCATTCGGAAGGCCCACGAAGAGGCCCACGAAGAGCCTCACAGAGAAGTCACAGAACCGGCTGAGAGGCATGTGAGAGGAGTCTGAGAAAGACGGCGCCGGGCGGCGGCGCAGGGCGGCGTCCCCGAGCCCCGGACGGTGGCACCATGACGCGGTGACCCACGCACGACAGCACCTCATCCAGGTCGTCGCCCACCGCGGAGCCTCCGAGGACGCTCCCGAGCACACGCTGGCCGCGTACAAGAAGGCGGTCGAGGACGGCGCCGACGCCCTCGAATGCGATGTGCGGCTCACCGCGGACGGCCATCTCGTCTGCGTCCACGACCGCCGCGTCAACCGCACCTCCAACGGCCGCGGCGCCGTCTCCGCCCTGGAGCTCGCCGACCTCGCCACGCTCGACTTCGGCTCCTGGAAGAACCGTGAGGAGGGCCCGTACGGCGAAGGGCCCGACTGGGAGGAGGGCCCGGACCCGGCGGACACCTCGGTCCTCACCCTGGAGCGGCTCCTGGAGCTCGTGGCCGAAAACAACTCCTCCGGACGGCGGGTCCAGCTCGCCATCGAGACCAAGCACCCCACCCGCTGGGCGGGCCAGGTCGAGGAGCGGCTGCTTCTGCTGCTCAAGCGCTTCGGCCTGGACGCGCCGCCCGCGGGCGGTCCCTCCCCGGTGCGGGTGATGAGTTTCTCGGCCCGTTCGCTGCACCGGGTGCGGGCCGCGTCGCCGACCCTGCCGACGGTCTTCCTGATGCAGTTCGTCTCGCCGCGCCACCGCGACGGCCGGCTCCCGCGCGGGGTGCGCGTCGCCGGACCGAGCATGCGGATCGTACGCAATCACCCCGGGTACGTCGCCAAGCTCAAGCGCGCCGGGCACCAGGTGCACGTGTGGACGGTGAACGAGCCCGCGGACGTCGACCTGTGCGCCCGTCTCGGCGTCGACGCGATCATCACCAACCGCCCTAAGCAGGTCCTGTCCCAACTGGGCCGCGCCTAACTCCCGTTACGGGGTGTGCACCGGCGCGTTCGCTCCGTATTCGATCGTGACGAGTGCGTCACCATCCCGGTGTTGGCCGGTTTCCGGTCCAGTCCATTGGGGCATCCACACCGTGGCGTGGGGCAAAGGAGGTCTCGGGGGTGGCGTTTGTGGTGGCACGGGAGGTGCCCGCGTCGTCGAGCATGGCCGTACCCCATGGTCCTGCGGGCGTGGGGGAAGCCAGGCACCGGATGCGCGATCAGCTTCGCGTCAGCGGGGTGGCCGAATCGGTCATCGACGACGCCGTGCTGATCCTTTCCGAACTGCTCAGCAACGCCTGCCGGCACGGCAGGCCACTGGGCAGCGGGCTGAAGGACGACGACAGCAGCGACGGGGACGTGCGCGCCGCGTGGCGCGTCGACAAGGCGGGACGTCTCACGGTCGAGGTGACCGACGGCGGCGGACCGACCCGGCCGGTTCCGGCCACCCCGTCGGTGACCGCGCACGGCGGCCGCGGGCTCAACATCATCACCGCCCTGGCCGAGGCCTGGGGAGTGCGGGACGACACCCGCGGCGAGGTCACCGTGTGGGCCCTCGTGCAATCCGGGCACCGCCACGAGGACTTCGCTACGCGCGTCGCCGCGCCGTCGGCCT
This sequence comes from Streptomyces sp. NPDC059003, assembly GCF_042740445.1. Lineage (NCBI taxonomy): Bacteria > Bacillati > Actinomycetota > Actinomycetes > Kitasatosporales > Streptomycetaceae > Streptomyces > Streptomyces sp. NPDC059003. Next base: position 56,317 of record NZ_JBHYJH010000034.1, read on the forward strand.
CCGCGATATCCGACCTGGGGTTCTCCGACCCGTTCGACGACGTGGACTGACGCGCGGCCGACCCGCGGACTGAAGCGCGGCTGGCGCGTGGACGTACGCGCGGCTGGCGCGTGGACCGACGCGCGGACTGACGCGGTCCTCCCGGGACTGACGTGCACCGAGTCCGCCCGCGGCGAACGGCTAGGCTCGCGCCCGTACGCACGTGAGCCGTAACCGGGAGACACCCAGATGGCCAAGAAGCGCCCGCAGACCAAGGGCACCAAGGGCAAGCAGTCGCAGCTGAAGGACCACGAGGTCCCGGTCGTCGGCGCCCGGGAACCCTGCCCCTGCGGTTCGGGCCGCCGCTACAAGGCCTGTCACGGCCGGGCCGCGGCGCACGCGGTGACCGAGCTGATCCAGCGCCCCTTCGACGGCCTGGCCGGCGAGTGCGACTGGGTGGCCCTGCGCGAGCTGGTCCCGGCGGCCACCGTCGAGCTCACCCTGAAGGACGGCCTGCCCGACGGCGTGCCCTCCGTGACCCTCGCGACCGTGCTGCCGATGGCCTGGCCCGCGCTGCGCCGCGAGGACGGCTCGGTCCTGCTCGGCCTGCAGAACGACACCTCGTCCGGCGACATCAGCCGCGACCTCGCCGACACGCTGCAGCGCGCGCTCGCCACCGAGCCGGGCAAGCCCGTGCCGGGGCGCCGCGCGCCCGCCGAGGGGCCGCGCCTCCAGGACCTCCTGGACGAGCAGGCTCCGTTCGCGCCGGTGGTGCACTCGGGCTTCGAGTTCTGGGTGCCGGACGCGGAGAACGCGTCGCCGGAGGTCTCCGCCTCCCTGGAGCGGGCGAACGCCGCCGCCATCCCCACCGTGAAGCTCGCCGCCGCGGACGCCGCGTACTGGTGCGAGACGCCGGAGAAGAACCACCTGCGCTGGGTCATGCCGCACCCGGAGGAGCAGCTCCTCGACGCGCTCGCGCGGCTGCACGCCGCCGGTACGTCGAGCCTCGGCGAGGGCACGCGCCTCGTCGGCTCCTTCCGTGCGCACGGCCTGACGGTGCCGGTGTGGGACCTGCCGAGCGGCATGAGCGCCGAGGACATCGAGAAGCCCGCGGCCGAGTTCGCCGACCGCCTCGCGACGGCGCTCGCGGCCACGGAGCCGCTGACCGCGGAGGAGCGGCGGGCCCGCGGCGGCCTCACCAACCGCCAGGTCACGCTCAGCTGAGAGCCGGGCTCCGCGTAGGACCCGCGGCGCATTTCACATCGACGGATGACATTCGGCTGACGTTCCCCCGGGGTGCCGCGCCGGAATGCGAACGGGCCGGTGGGAGCGCGTACCGGCAGGCGGTCTTCGGTCGCCGGGCCGTCACGCATTCTTAACCGGGGGAGCGCAGCGGGTCACGGGACGGACACCCCACAGCCGTCCCACCTCTGCCGCACTGACCCACCAGTCAGTCTGGTCGGAATGCGTGACTCCCGTCACAACTCCCCGTGGACAGAGGGAAATCCCTGTCCGGATAACTGAGATCGAATTTGCCAAGCGCCGATCTCTTGTTACCGTTCAGGTAGCCCGGTTGCTGGTGCATCCCCCGTCGCCAGCAACCGGGCGTTTCCATGCCCGCGCACGCTCGGCGGAGGGCCGCCCGGTCAACTGCCCCGAGGCCCGGACGAGTTGCTTCCGGACCGCAGCAGCAGGGCGCCGCCCCCCTCGCTCGCGAACTCCGCGACCGCCGTGTACCGCGCGGCGGCCCCCGTCGTGCGCTCCCGTGGCGTGTCGCACGCCCCCGGCTCGTCCTCCGCGCCCACCGCGCAGTGCATCTGTACCGTGCGCCCCTTGGGGCCCATGACGCTCAGGACGGCGTCGAGGCTCTCGCCGGTCGCGTTGCGGTAGTAGGTGCGCGCCCAGGTCAGCGTGCCCTGGGTGAGGACACAGGTCTGGGCCTCGACGCCCTCGGGCGAGGAGAGTTCGGGGCCGCAGTGGGCGGCGGTGTCCAGGAGGGGCGTCGAGGGCGCGGAATCCGGCGCCGCCGTCGCCGTGTCCTGCGGCCGGGACGCGGACGGTCCGGACTCATGCGGTCCCGCCTCGTGCGGCCCGGACCCGTGCCGTCCGGACCCGTGCGATTCCGGCCCGGAGTCGGCGGAGCCCCTGGAGTCAGCGGTGCCGGCGGCCCCGGAGGCGGGCCCCGCGTCGGAGTCGGCCGCGACCTGCCGCGCGCGCCCGGCGGCGTCCGGGCCCGCCGCGGCCCTCGGGTCGGCGAGCCGCTCCGCGTCGTCGAGCACGGGCCCCGCGGCGGCCCCGGCGAGCGGCACGAGGGCCGCGACGGCCACGACGCCCAGGAGCGCGAGCAGGCGGGGGTTCAGGGCCGGGCGCGGGTGCATGGCCCGAAGATAACGAGCTTGGGCGCCCGGCCCGTTCGCCGCACGCCCAACTCGCTCAGAACTCGGGCGCGCTCACACCCGTACGAGTGAGGGCGTCCACCACGGCGTCCACCACCGCCTCGACGTCCGGCACCCATGGCGCGGCCGAGCCGGGCAGGGGCGCCCGCTCCCAGCGCACCTGTCCCGGTCCCGTCTCGGAGGGGGGCAGCGGGATGTAGCCGCCGTCCCCGTGGAAGCGCAGCGATCCGGGCACCCGGTCCTTCGCGTAGAGCAGCTCGCCCAACTGCGCCATGGAGTACGGCGCGACGAGCACGAAGAAGCGGTCCGGGGTCGCGACGACCGGGCCGAGCCGGATGCCGGCCTCGTCGAGCGCGACGAGGGCGCGCGCGCCGGCGACCGCGGGCAGGCTCACGGCGCACGGGGCGTGCGTGCCGGTGGCGAGGACGACCGGTGCGCCGGGGCGGTTGGTCCACCACCAGCGCACCATGCGCTCGTCGGTGGTCGCGGCGAGCAGGCCCGGGTCGAGCGGGTGGGCGCCGGGCGCCGCGCACTCGGGGTCGGGACAGGCGCAGCGCGCGGGGCCGCCGCCGAGCCGGGCCGCGCTCTGCCGCTTGCCGCTCTTCCTGGCGTCCTTGGCGCGCGCGCTCCCGCTGCCACGCCCGCGCCCGCCGCCGCGCACGTCCTCGTCGCCGCGCGCCTGCTCGTCACCGCGCGCGTCCTTGCCGCCCCGCGCGCCCTTGCGGCCGCGTTCGGTGTCGTCCTGCCGGTCGTCGAAGCCGTCGAAGCCGATCCCGCCCGGGCCGTTCCCGCCGGGGCTGTTCCTGCCAGGGCCTTCGGTGCCGACACCGGGCACCACGGGCCAGCGCCATACCGTCGCGAAAGTCAGGGCCGCGCCGAGCAGAGAGGGACTCTGGTCAGACTTCCTACCGGGCCGCCAGGACAGGAGCCTGCGTCGCCTTCCGAGGATCTCGCGCATGTGCGCTCGTTCCTTTCCGTTACACGCAGAGGGACACTTCGGGCCACATCACACCATGTGTGGATCTCTATCGCTGTGTGTACGAGGTGCGCGTACAAGTGCATGCAAGGTGCGTACAAGCTGGCGCGTCACACCCCAGCCTGCGGCAAGGGGATCCCCTATGGGCCGAGCGTTAACGTGGCGTGGGGTGGCGGCGCCTGGCGTTTGCCGTCCCGCGTATTTCTTGCCCCCGGTGCCACGGGAGGATGGGGCGCGGCCGCCGTGGGTTAAGACGCCCGGGTCCGTCGCCAGGTTCCGGGCGCGGTGCAACTGCCCCTGGCCATCACCGAGTACGTACCCCTCACGACCGCTGTGACGCTCCTTCGAACAATCTCAGTCGACCGCAATATGCCCTTCCTCGCAACAGTTTTCGGCCAAGTTCTCAAGATCGCTCATGGATCACAGAATTCACCGGCGACCCACTGGACACCAGGAATCCTCGCAGGACAATGCTGGACATCCCCTCTCCAGTGCGTGTAGATGTGGAGCCATTGCTAGCGGCGCAGAATGACAGGGGGTTTGCGATGCTATTGAGCAATACGCACTGGCCGGAAAGCCGTCAGCCATGAACGCCCCTCACCTGCCGAAAGTGGCCGGAATCGATTCCACCGTTCCCTCTCCGGCGCACACTGCCCCACCTGGCCCACCTGCCCCATTCGCCCAGGGCGCCCCGGCCGTGCTGATCCAGGACCGCCTCGCGGGCTGGGTCTCCGACCTCACCACGCTGCACGAACTCACCGAGCGGCTGTCCCGCACGGACACGCTCGACGACGCCCTGGCCGAGCTCCTGCGCGCCGGAGCCGCCCTCGTCGGCGCCCGCCGCGGCCTCGCCGTCGTCGAGCCCGCCGACGGGCTCGGCCCCGACACCACCGTCGGCCTCGGCCTCGCCCGCGCCGACCTCGGGCACATCGAGACCGTGCCGCGCGCCGCCACCTCGCACGGGCGCATCCTGGAGGCGCACGCGGCCGCGGGCCCGCCCCTCGCCGATCCCATGCGCCCCGCCGCCGCGCACCGCTCCGGCGCGGGAGCCCCGCCGTCCCCGCTCACCGAGATCGTGCAGCCGGACCTCTTCGCCGACGACGCCCTCGACCCGCACCACCGCGAGGTCGCCGTCCGCCTCGGCTACGCGGCGAGCTACGCACTGCCGCTCGCCACCCGGTCGGCGGGCGGCATCGGCGCGGCGGTCTGGCTGTACGACGAGCCCGCCGAGCCCGCGGACCGGCAGCGGCACCTGATCGGCCTGTACGTCAAGGGCGCCGCCGAGCACCTGGCCCGCCTGGTCGAGCTCGCCCGCGCCCGCACGACGGTGGCGACGCTGCGCGAGGAGCTGCTGCCCTCGCGCCTGCCGCGCGTCGCGGGCGTGCAGCTCGCCGCCCGGCACCGCACCGGTGCGCGCGGCGGCGGCGACTGGCACGACGCGCTGCCGCTGCCCGACGCGGCGCTCGGCCTCGCGGTCGGGTCCGTCACCGGGTCCGGGCCCAGCGCGGTCGCCGCGATGGGCCGGCTGCGGGCGAGCCTGCGGGCGTACGCGGTGATGGAGGGCGAGGACCCCGTCGCGGTCCTGTCCGACCTGGAGCTGCTGCTTCGCCTGACCGAGCCCGCGCGCTCGGCGACGGCCCTGTTCGCGTACTGCGAGCCCGCCCTGCGCAAGGTCGTGCTCGCCGGGGCGGGACACAGCCCGCCGCTGCTCGTCGGCGAGCGGCGCACGGAGTACGTGGAGACCTCCCTGTCGGCGCCGCTCGGCATGCTGGCCTGCTGGGAGGCGCCGAGCGTGGAGATCCGCCCGGAGCCTGGAGAAACGCTGCTTCTCTACACCGATGGGCTCCTTCACCGCACCGGTGACGCCATGGACCGGGCGTTCGCGCGGCTGCACGCGGCGGCGGCGAGCGTGCCGAGGGCCGCGCGGGACGACCCGGGCGCGCTCGCGGACCATGTCCTTCGCACCGTCCTGCCGGACGGGCTCGACGCGGTCGACAGCGACGAGGACGTGGTGCTGCTCGCGGCGCGCTTCGCCTGAGGGCGTTCTCCGACGTCGCGTGACCTTCCGGCTGCGCTGTGTAAGGGGCCTTCTGCCTCTGGAACCCCTTCGGGGCGGCCGTACGATGAGGAGAGTCCGTTGTCGTACAGAGGAGGCACGCCGTGTCGGACGCTCTCAACCCGGCTGAATTGAATGGGGCTGCTGCCGCAGCGGGCCCGGAAGAGGCGGAAGAAGAGCCGATCAAGCAGCGGAAGAACGGCCTGTACCCGGGTGTGTCCGACGAGCTCGCCGAGAACATGAAGTCCGGCTGGGCCGACACGGAGCTGCGTGACCTGGAGCCGGTCCCGCAGGCCGAGCACACCGCCGCCCGCCGTGCCGCGCTGTCGGCGCGCTTCCCGGGCGAGCGCCTGGTGATCCCCGCGGGCAACCTGAAGACCCGCTCGAACGACACGGAGTACGGCTTCCGCTCCTCCGTCGAGTACGCGTACCTCACCGGCAACCAGACCGAGGACGGCGTCCTCGTCCTCGAGCCCAAGGGCACGGGCCACGAGGCGACGATCTACCTCCTGCCGCGCTCCAACCGTGAGAACGGCGAGTTCTGGCTCGACGGCCAGGGCGAGCTGTGGGTCGGCCGCCGCCACTCGCTGACCGAGGCCGGGACGCTGTACGGCATCCCCGCGTCCGACGTCCGCGAGCTCGCGGACGCGCTGCGCGCGGCGACGGGTCCGGTGCGGGTCGTACGCGGCTACGACGCCGGTATCGAGGCCGCCCTGTCGGACAAGGTCACCGCCGAGCGCGACGAGGAGCTGCGGGTCTTCCTGTCCGAGCTGCGCCTGGTCAAGGACGCGTTCGAGGTCGGCGAGCTGCAGAAGGCCGTCGACTCGACGGTGCGCGGCTTCGAGGACGTCGTGAAGGTCCTCGACAAGGCCGAGGCGACCAGCGAGCGCTACATCGAAGGCACGTTCTTCCTGCGCGCCCGCGTCGAGGGCAACGACGTCGGCTACGGCTCCATCTGCGCCGCGGGCCCGCACGCCACCACCCTGCACTGGGTGCGCAACGACGGCGCCGTGCGCTCCGGCGAACTGCTCCTGCTCGACGCGGGCGTGGAGACGCACACGTACTACACCGCCGACGTGACGCGCACGCTGCCGATCAACGGCCGCTTCAACGAGCTCCAGCGGAAGATCTACGACGCCGTGTACGAGGCCCAGGAGGCCGGTATCGCGGCGGTGAAGCCGGGCGGCAAGTACCGCGACTTCCACGACGCCGCGCAGCGGGTGCTCGCCGAGAAGCTGGTCGAGTGGGGCCTCGTCGAGGGCCCGGTCGAGCGGGTCCTGGAGCTCGGCCTCCAGCGCCGCTGGACGCTGCACGGCACCGGTCACATGCTCGGCATGGACGTCCACGACTGCGCGGCCGCGCGCACGGAGACGTATGTCGACGGCACCCTGGAGCCGGGCATGTGCCTGACCGTCGAGCCCGGTCTGTACTTCCAGTCGGACGACCTGACCGTGCCGGAGGAGTACCGGGGCATCGGCGTCCGCATCGAGGACGACATCCTCGTCACGGAGGACGGGAACCGGAACCTGTCGGCGGGCCTGCCGCGCCGTGCGGATGACGTCGAGCGGTGGATGGCCGAGCTGAAGGGCTGACGCCGTCTCGGGCGCCGTTGATCGCGCTTCGCGCTCGTCCTCAAGCGCCGGACAGGCTTTCCTGAGCCTGTCCGGCGCTTTTGTGTGGCCTCTCGACGTACGAATCGACGTGCCAGTCGACGCACGAAAGTGGCCCATGAACTGGTACGGGAAATGGACCACTTGGGCGTGCCACTGGCTCTCTAGTGTTCGGGACATGACGACACCCCGGCTCCTCCCCGCGCCCGGCCCGCTGCGCCGTCTCGCCCTCGCCCAGCTGAGCAACTCCGTCGGCGACGGGGCGTACTACGTGACGTCCGCCCTGTACTTCACGCACGTCGTCGGGCTCGCCCCCGCGCGGATCGGGCTCGGGCTCACGGTGGCGTGGGCGGTGGGCTCGGTCGTGGGCGTGCCCCTCGGGCGGTTCGCGGACCGGCGCGGGCCGCGCGGGACGGCGGTGCTGCTCGCGCTCGCCACCGCCGCGGCCGTGGCGTCCTTCCTCGTCGTCCGCGGCTTCGTGCCGTTCGTCGCGTCCGCGCTCGTCTACGCCACCGCCCAGTCGGGGCTCGCCGCCGCGCGCCAGGCGCTGCTCGCCGGGCTCGTCGGCAAGGACGAGCGGACCGGGGCCCTCGCCCACCTCCAGTCGACGCTCAACGCGGGGCTCGCGGTCGGTGCCGCGCTCGGCGGGGTGGCGCTGCACTACGGCAGCGAGGCCGCGTATCTGTCGGTGTTCGCGCTCGACGCGGCGGCCTTCGTGGGGTGCGCGGCGGTGCTGTGGCGGCTGCCCGCCGTCGCGCCGGTCCCGGCCGTCGCGGGCGAGCGGCCCGCCGTGCTCAAGGACCGGCCGTACGTGGTCGTCACGCTCCTCAACACCGTGCTGCTGCTGCGGATGCCGCTGCTCAGCCTCGGCATCCCGCTGTGGCTGACCGAACGCACCGACGCGCCGGAGTGGCTGGTGTCCGCGCTCTTCGTCCTCAACACCCTGGGCGTGATGGCCTTCCAGGTGCGCACGGCACGGGCCGTGTCCGGGATTCCGACGGCGGTACGGGCCGTGCGCAGGTCGGGGCTGCTGATGCTGGTGACCTGCGCGGTGTTCGCGCTGTCCGCCGTGGACGGCGGGCCGTGGGCGGCGGGCGCGGTGCTCGTCGCCGGGTCCGTGGTGCTGCTCGCCGCCGAGATGCTGCAGTCCGCCGGGTCCTGGCAGCTCGGCTTCGACCTGGCGCCCGCCGGGCGGATCGGCGAGTACCAGGGCTTCTTCGGCACCGGCGTGACCGTGGCCCGCACCCTCGGCCCGCTGGTCCTGACGACGCTGCTCCTGGAGTGGGGCACGGTGGGCTGGCTGCTGCTCGGCGGGGTGATCCTGGCGGCGTCGTACGGGATGGGGCCCGCGGCCCGCTGGGCGGAGAGGGGCGGGGCCGATCGCGCTGCGCGCTCGTCCTCGAACTCCCCCAAGCTCTTCGAGCAGGGGGTGCCCCCGGGACGGGCTGAACTCATCCCTGGCGCTCGTCGGTACCTGCGACCTTCGCGGTAGCGAGCGCGATGCGGTTCCACGTGTTGATCGTGAAGATCAGGGACAGGACCTGGGCCAGCTCGGC
>NZ_JBHYJH010000035.1:0-64692 GCF_042740445.1 Streptomyces sp. NPDC059003
CGCGGGGCGGGAGCGAGGGCGGACACGGGGCCTCAGCTCCCCGAGTGCCGCACGAGGCAGCCGACGGTGCGCAGCAGGATGCACAGGTCCTGCCAGAACGACCAGCTGTCGATGTACGCGTTGTCGAAGCGGCAGCGGTCCTCGATGGAGGTGTCGCCGCGCAGGCCGTGGATCTGGGCGAGCCCGGTGATGCCCGTGGGCATGCGGTGCCGCCGCTCGTACTCGGGGTACTTCTGGCTGAACTGCGCTACGAAGAAGGGGCGTTCGGGGCGCGGCCCCACGAGGCTCATGTCGCCCCGGAGCACGTTCCACAGCTGCGGCAGTTCGTCCAGGGACGTGCGGCGCAGGAACCGGCAGTAGGCGCTCATCCGGTCCTCGTCGGCCACGCTCCAACGGGTCGCCGCCTCCTGCGAGTCGGCGGGACGGTGGGTGCGGAACTTCAGCAGCGTGAACCGGCGGCCGTCCATGCCGACGCGCTCCTGCCGGAACACGATCCCGGGACCTTCCAGGGCGCGCAGCAGCGCGGCGCACCCGAGCAGCACCGGCGCGGCGAGCAGCAGCAGGACGGCGGAGACCGCGACGTCCAGGGCCCGCTTGCGCACGCTCGTCGCCCCCCGCGCACCGGGCGCCAGCGGGCGGCACAGGAACCCGGCCACGTGCTGCGGACGCGGGCCCGCGTGCACGGCGGTGCCGGATGCGCGGGGTACTCCGGCTCCGGATGCGCGGGGTACTCCGGCTCCGGCTGCTGCGGCCGTCCCGGCTCCGGCTGTCCCGGCTGTCCCGGCAGCTCCGGCTGCTCCGGGGGAGAGCTCCCACAGGTCGCAGCCGAGGGCGTGCAGCGCGGGCAGCCAGCGCTCGCGCCCGTCCGCCGGTCCTTCGGCGATCAGGACGGTGCGTACGTCGTTCTGGATGGCGGCGCGGTGCAGGGCGTCCGCGGTGGAAAGGACCGGCAGGCCCGGGGCGGTGTCCTGGTCCTGCCGGGCTCCGGATTCGGCGGCGCAGACGACGCCGACCGGCCGCATGCCGCACCGGGGGTGGCGCAGCAGGGCCGCGGCGACCCTGCGGGCCTGTGCACCGCTGCCGAGCACCAGGACCGGGCGCGGGCCACGGACGAGGGCCGCGCGGCGGCGCCAGTACAGCAGCGCGCGACCGCAGGCGCTCACCGCACAGTGCACAGCGCACGCGGCCAACAGCGCGCCCGGAACGACCGGCGCCACCGGCACCCCCGGCACCAACGGCTCCGCGAAGCCGGACCCCCCGGAGCCGGACCCCCCGGAGCCGGATCCCCCGGAGCCGCCGAAGAAACCGGTCACTCCGGAGAAGCCGGGTACGACCGTGACGCACGTCAGCGTGACGCACCACGCGACCGCCACCCGCCCCCAGAGCGAGGGCAGTTCGTCGAGCACACCGGGCAGCCGGGCCGGCCGGTAGAGGCCTCCGTGGGCGTTGAACACGACGACGGCCGCGGCGAGCAGCACCCCGACGAGGAGCGCGACGCCCAGCACGGAGCGCGGCGCGGCGTCGGCCGCGTACACCAGGGCTCCGAGCGCCGCGGCAGAGATGTCGGCCACCGGAAGCAGGGCCGCGGACCCCTGGCGGTACGGCTGCCGGGAGCCAGGGCCGACACGGGGCCCCCGTGCGTCCCGCGGAGCCACGACGACGGCCGTGGCGGGGTCCTGCTGCCCCTGTCTCGGCTCCGCTGACGAGGTGGCGACGGTTCGTTCCGCACTCACGGGTTGGTGGACTCCCTGTACTCGGTGGCTGCCGCGTACGAGGGCTCGGTGGCCGCCGTGTACGCGGGCTCGACGGCAGCCGCGTACGTGCCCTGCGCGGCGAGGAGTTCGCGGTAGACCTCCTCGATCGCGGCCGCGGCGCGCCGCACGTCGTGGTGGTCGCGCACGTGCGCGTGCGCCCGCTCGCCGAGCCGGTCGCGCAGGTCCCGGTCCCGTAGCAGGGCGACGAGGGCGCGGGCCAGGGCCACGGGGTCCTCCGGCGGCACCAGGGCGTGCGGTACGAGGGCGGGCGGCAGGCTCTCCCTGGCCCCGTCGACCGCGGTGACCACCACGGGCCGCGCACAGGCCATGGCCTCAAGCGGGGCGAGCGCCATGCCCTCCCACCGGGACGGCAGTACGACCACGTCGGCCGCCCGGTACCAGGGCACCGCGTCGGCGGCGGCCCCGGCGAACAGCACGGACGCGTCGGCGGCCGCCCGCAGCGCACCGGCGTCGGGGCCGTCCCCGACCAGGGCGAGCCGCGCGCCGGGCAGCGCCGCCGTCACCGTGGGCCAGGCCCGCAGCAGCACGTCCTGCCCCTTCTGGCGGCACAGCCGTCCGACGCACACCACCAGGGGGGCCGCCGGGTCGCGCACGGCGTCGGGCAGGGGGAGCGCGGCCCTGCCGTCCCGGGTGGCGGCGGGCCGGTAACGGTCCAGGTCGACGCCGTTGGGCACGACACGGGCCGCGCCCCTCACGCCCGCCCGCAGGCCCCTGCGCCGCTCCGCCTCACTGACGCACACGAGCCGCGCCGTCCACCGCGCCCCGTACCGCTCCCAGGCCCGCGAGAGGACCGCCGTCGCCCCGTCGACGGCCTCGAACGACCAGGCGTGCGGCTGGAAGACGGTGGGCAGGCGCCCGCGCACGGCGAGGCGCGCGGCCAGGCCCGCCTTGGCGCTGTGGGCGTGCACGAGGTCGGGCCGCACGGCGTCGACGATGCGGGCGAGGCCGCGTACTTCGGACCGGAGCCGGGGTCCCGGGGAGCGGGTCGCCGCCCACGCGTGCACGCGCGCGTGGGTGCCGGGGAACCCGCCGGACTCTCCTGCCGGGCAGGCGACTTCTCCTGCCGGGAAGGCGGCCTCTCCCGAGGGGAGGGTGGCCTCTTCTGCCGGGCAGGCGACATGGACGTCGAGCCCCGCGGCGGTCTGGGCCGCGACGAGGTCCTGCACCACGCGTGCCACGCCGCCGTCCACGGGCTGGCTGACGTGCAGGACACGTGGGCGCGGGATGGGCGAAGCCAAGTGCATGCGCGATTCCCCTAGGTGTGTGCGCGGTGATGGGCGCGCAGGACGGTGCGCTAGTGCACGCGGGCGTGGCCGAGGTGCACGCGGGCGTGGCCGACGCGCGTCCGGAGGCAGGACATCGCCGTCCGCGTCACCGCGTCGCCGCAGGTGATTGCCGCGTCGGCGGCGCGTACGACCCCGCCGCGCCGCACGGCGTGATACCTCTTGGCGCACTCGCTCCGGGGCTTCCTCCTGCCCGGCGGCGCGGCCACCGCGGGCCCGTGCGCGGCCATGGGCGCGGCGCACGGGGGCAGGACGGCGAGGACGCGACGCAGGCCCGGGGAGTGGCGCATGACGGCGGTGGCCTTCCGGAGGGTGCGGACTCTGAAGAACGACACGGGACTCTGAAGAACGACGACACGGGACGCTGAAAAGAACGACACAGCACGCAGATGGCAACCAACTGCGCGAAGATGCACGAATATGGCTGAACTTCCCTCAAGGGGAAGCGCAACTGTAGCGGGCGCCGAGGGCCTTCCCCGCGACCCCGAGACGTGTGTCGAATCTGTGAAGCACCGGGTCAACCACCCCCTGCGAGAGGGCCGCTGAGGCATGAATCCGCCGGTCCCGGGCCTGCCCGCGGCAACGCAGGAACGGGCGTGTCACTGAAATGGCCCCAGGGATCCATCACCCGTCCGGGGCACAACCGACCGTCAGCCCTGCCCGTTGATCCTCGCGCCGGGCATCCCGCTCGGCACCAGCGTCATATGACCAAGGAGCAGCTCTCCATGTCGCGTACCACCAAGGCTCTCGCCCTCTCCGCCGTCGCCGCGGCCGCCGTAGCCGGCGGTGCCGGTGTCGCCGCCGCCGACAGCGGCGCGCAGGGTGCGGCCACCAACTCCCCCGGTGTCATCTCGGGCAACGTCGTCCAGGTGCCGGTGCACGTTCCGGTGAACGTCTGCGGCAACACCATCGACGTCATCGGCCTGCTGAACCCGTCGTTCGGCAACACCTGCGTCAACGACTGACCCGGCGCACCCCTTCGCGACGGCCGCTCCGCGTTCGGCGGGGCGGCCGTCGCTGTCTGTACCCGAATGGCGGTGGCCGCAACGCCCGGCCCTCGACGCCCAATTCGGCTTCCCACCTGCGGAAATGCTCCTACTTCCCCAAAAGGCCCGATTACGCACCGCATTCATTCGGTTGCGGAGCGCGTTCGCCCCTTTCACGGTGATCACAAGATCCGACGGACCACCGAAAGGGAACGACCTATGCGTGCACTGCCCGCACGGCGTATAGCGACCACCGCGCTCTGCGCGACGCTTCTCATCGGCACGGCCGGCCCGGCCCTCGCCCTCCAGGACGAGGCCCGCAAGCAACCGCCCGCCGCCGCGAACCTCCCGGTGCCGGGAGCGGACGCGCTGCTGGCCCAGATCAAGACGCTCGGTGACCTCGGCACCATCCTCACGCCCGTCACCGACCTGCTGACCGCCGCCCTGAAGGCCGACAACGGCCAACTGCCCGCCGCGGACGCGACGAAGCTCACCCAGGCGGTCACGGACGCCATCGCCAAGATCACGGCTGCGGTCCCGGCCGTCCCGCCCGCCGCGCAGACCCCGACGACGCCGCAGGCCCCCGCGCTGCCGCAGCTGCCGCTCCCGCTGCCCCTGGGCGGCCCGCAGAGCGCGGAGAAGGCCGCCGCGCCCCTCGACCTCACGGGCGACGCCCTCGCGGCGCTCCAGAAGGCCGTGGACGCCCTCCTCAAGGCCGTCACCTCCGGCGACCCGACGCAGGTCGTCCCGGCCGCCACCAGCGTCCTCACCAGCCTGGTGAGCACGGTCGTCGCCGTGGTCCTCGGCGGCGGACTGCCCATTCCGAACCTGCCGGGCCTGCCCGCGCTGCCCAAGCTCCCGCTCCCGACGGACGCGCTGCCGCTGCCGAAGCTGCCGGTGCCGCTGCCGCTGCCCCTCGAGGAGTAGCCCGCATACGAAATCCGCCGCACCGGCACGTTCCGGTGCGGCGGATTCGTCGTGCCCGAAACTGCGTGGTGGGAACGTCAACTCACCCGAGGAATAGTCCAGTTGATATGAGAATGTGGCGGGCCCTTCCATCGGGTGGGTTCGGTGGAGTTTGCGTTTGAGGGGGTTTCCGCGCCGAGTTCCGGTCGTTAGGCCCGGCGAGAGAGACACCAGGCAGTAAATGCCTGAGCCGTGCTGCCCATTGGTGACAAGAGTTACCAGAGAAAGGAACACGATGAAGCCCCTGAAGGCTGCCGCTGTCCTCGCCGGAACGATGGCCGTCGCCGGTGCCGCCGCGCCCGCTTTCGCCCAGAACTTGACGCCCACCAGCCTGAACGGCGGCGTGGACACGCTGCTCAGCCAGCCGGTGCTTGAAGCCCAGCCGCTGAGCACCAACATGCTCGACACGGAGAACAAGAACTCCGTCGTCAACACGGTCAAGCAGGCGACGGACGGCCTGAACGCGAACGGTGGCCCCACGCAGCTCCTCGGTGGGCTCCCTCTCGCCAAGTAATTCTTGGGCGTGTTATTGCGCGGCTTATTGCGCGCACGTCCTTAGGCTCAGCTAAACCCAAGGGAAGGTTTGATGATGAACTCTGCCAAGAAGGCCGCTCTCACCATTTCCGCCGTTGCCGCGGCTGTGGCCGGTGGTGCCGGTGTCGCCGTCGCCGACAGCAGCGCGGAGGGCTCCGCCTCGCACTCCCCCGGCGTGGGCTCGGGCAATGTCGTCCAGGTTCCGGTGCACGTTCCGGTCAACGTCTGCGGCAACACCGCGAACCTCATCGGTGCCCTGAACCCGGCGTTCGGCACCACCTGCGTCAACGACTGACTCCCTTCCGGGAGCGTCGGGGCGACCGGAAGAATGTGCGAAAGGCCGGGCCGCGGAGAAATCCGTGGCCCGGCCTTTCGCGCGTATAGGGCACCGCAGCGGGCGCCCGAATCTTTCACTCGTATGTGGCACCGGGAAACGCCCCCGCCGTCATCACCCCATCGGGTGCGGCGGCGACGTCAGCTCGGCCACTCAGGTGACAAGGGCGGAAATCCGGCCCGCACGCGTCGCTACGGTTCCGCCCATGACTTCGACACCGAGCGAGCAGCGCCCTTTCAAGCCGACCGACATGGGCACCCTCGGAGTGATCGCCTGGAGCGGTGAACACCCCGAGGAGGAAATGGACATGGCCTTTCTGATGGCCTATTCCCTCGGAGACACCGAGGGCGGCCCCGAGGCCACGGCGGACGCCGTCGGCACGCTGCTGCACAACGCGGGCCTGCCCGTCGGCGGCCCCGTCCTGGACGGCGCGCGGAACCCGAGCCTGCCCGTGAGCCTCCTCGTCGAGGCCGGTCAGGCGGTCGTCAACATGCCGCACGTCAACGCGCAGTGCGTCGTGCCGCCCGAGTGGCTCGCGGCGGTGCAGGGGCGGGGACACGCGTACTTCATGATGACCACGCGCGCGTGGCCGGAAGGAGCGCCCGGCACGCCCGTGACGGAGGAGAGCCTGCGGGCCTTCGCCGGTGCCGAGGAGACGCTGACCAACGCCACGCACTGTCTGCTGCCGGTGCAGCGGCTGCGCAGCTGATGCGCGCCACGGCAGGGCCCCGGAGCGACGGCGACCCTCAGGCACCACCCCGCACCGTCCCGGCGCAGTCCGCCCGGGACGTCCCGGAGACCGCCGCCGGCCGCGTGACCCCTTCGCGCGCAGCCGGCGGCAGCCGTGCGCTGGCGCTGCTTTTGGTGATCACGGGTGCGGCGGGGCTGCTGGCGTCGTGGGTGATCACGCTCGACAAGTTCGAGCTGTTGAAGGATCCGAACTTCCAGCCGGGGTGCAGCATCAACCCGGTGGTGGCGTGCGGCAGCATCATGAAGAGCGAGCAGGCGGAGGCGTTCGGGTTCCCGAATCCGATGCTGGGGCTCGCCGCGTACGCCGTGGTGATCGGTGTGGGCATGAGTCTGCTGGGGCGGGCCCGCCTTCCGCGCTGGTACTGGCTGACGTTCAACGCGGGCACGCTGTTCGGGGTCGGGTTCTGCACCTGGTTGCAGTTCCAGTCGCTGTACCGGATCAACGCGCTGTGCCTGTGGTGCTGCCTGGCCTGGGTCGCCACGATCCTGATGTTCTGGTACGTCACTTCCCTCACCGTCCGCAGCGGCTTCCTGCCCGCGCCCGGCTGGCTGAAGACCTTCTTCGAGGACTTCACCTGGGCCCTGCCCGTCCTGCACATCGGCGTCGTCGGAGCGTTGATCCTCACGCGATGGTGGGACTTCTGGACGCACTGACCCGCAATAACCCGCAATGATCCGTTAAGTAGAACATTGGGTTGCTCGGGCGAAATTCGTGCTGGTGCGGAATGCGGGCTCGTTGAGCCTGTGCGAACCGTGTGGTCGCCGTGACCGAAAGGAACCGAGCCATGAAGCACACCACCCGAGGGGTCGTCGCCACGGCCCTCGCCTGCACCGCGGCCGCCTGCGCGGCGTCGACCGCGTCCGCCGCGGGCGGGCCCTCCGTGCCCGTGCCGCTCAACGGGGTGGAGAACTCGCTGGGCATCCGGGCCCCCGAGATCAGCAGCACCCTGCCGGTGCCGATGCCCGGCGAGGGCTTCCAGGGGCCGCAGTACGTCGAGGGCAAGCTGCTGCCGGCGCGGGCCCTGCCGCAGATCCCCGTCAACCAGGCGCTCCCCGACGTGACCGCGGTCGTCCCGCTGACCGACGTGGTCGGCGAGCACAGCATGGACACCCTCGGCCTCGCGGCGAAGGGCTCGGACGTGCAGGCCGCCACGCCCGGCGCGACGGTGGAGGCGCCGCTGGCCGAGCCGAGCGGGCCGTACGCGCTGCCGCCGGTCACGCTGCCGGGCGCGGGCCTCGACTCCCCGCTCCTGAAGGCCCAGCCGGCGGCCTACCTGGGACTCACCTGACAGCCGGCGACCCGATGGACCGTGTGGGCCCGGACGTGACGAAGCCGGGCCCGCGGTGCCCCGGGAGGGCCGGGACAGCAGCGACGTACCGGAAGAGGGAGCACATGACAGCAGCGAGCGGTACGCCCCTGACGCACCGGGTGCGGCGGCGGCATCTGTTGGGGGTCGCGGCCGTGGCGACGATCGCCGCCGCCGGGGTCCTGCGCGTGGCGCCCACCTGGGCCAGGGCCGCGCGGCCCGCCGAGGACGGCGAGGGGGCGTTCGACGAGATGTACCGGGGGCGGCGCATCCAGGGGGACCCGGTCGTGGGCCCGGACGGCCGCGTCTCGGGGGACCTGCGCGTCACGGTCGACGGCAGGGAGCTCGGCCTGATGCGCCGCGCGGACGGCAGCTACCTCAGCATGGTCGACCACTACGCGTCGTACGGAACTCCGCTGGCGGCGGCCCGCGGTGCCGTCGACGAGCTCGGCGTCGGCGAGGCCCTGCGCGGCCACACGCACTGACCGCGCGGCCACATCGGACCGGTGCGCGGGACGGAACGCGCACCGGAACTCGGACCGGAAGGGGGGCTCACATGGCCCGGACACGCAAGAACCAGAACCAGCTCAGCAGGGCCGAGCGGCGCAGGTTCGTGGACGCGGTGCTGCGCCTGAAGCGCAGGGGGGAGTACGACGAGTTCGTCCGCATCCACATCGACTTCTACGTGTCGGACGGGGAGCGCGGGCTCAGGGTCGCGCACATGTCGCCGTCGTTCTTTCCCTGGCACCGGCGCTTCCTGCTCGACTTCGAGCGGGCGCTGCAGCGGATCGACTCCGCGGTCACCGTCCCCTACTGGGACTGGACGCGCGACCGCACGCCCGCCGCGTCCCTGTGGGGCGAGGACTTCATGGGCGGCAACGGGCGCAGCAGCGACCGGCAGGTGCGCACGGGCCCGTTCGCGCACCGCAACGGGAACTGGACGATCAAGGAGAGCGTCACCGACGGACCGTTCCTGACCCGCGCGTTCGGCAACCCCGCGAACCCGCTCGACCTGCCCACCGCCGCCGACGTGGAGCGGGCGGTGCGCGAGCCGCGGTACGACGTGGAGCCCTGGAACTCGACGTCGGAGGGCGGCTTCCGCAACACGCTGGAGGGCTGGGCGCCGGGACGGGGCAACGAGCGGTGGCGCAACCACAACCGCGTGCACCGCTGGGTGGGCGGCCACATGCTGGGCGGCGGGTCCGTGAACGACCCGGTCTTCTGGCTGAACCACGCCTTCGTGGACCTGCTGTGGAGCCGCTGGCAGCGCCGGCACCCGGACGCCGCCCCCTACCTCCCCGCGCGGCCGCCCGAGCTCGGCGATCCCCAGTACGAGCGCATCGTCGCGCGCCACGAGCGGATGCCCCCGTGGCGGACGACGCCGGACGACATGGTGGACCACGAAGGGCTCTACCGGTACGGGTCGTGAGGCTGGCCCTGTACGGGGCGTGACGTCGGCCCCGTACGGGTCATGGCACCGAGAAGCCCTCGGCGAGGTCGTCGCCGAGGGCTTCTCAGAGGGCGTTCGCGTTCAGTGGCCGTAGCCGGCGCCGCCGCCGTTGTTGACGCAGGTGTTGCCGAACGCCGGGTTCAGGATGCCGACGAGGTTGACGGTGTTGCCGCAGACGTTCACGGGCACGTTCACCGGAACCTGGACCAGGTTGCCCGAGAGGACACCGGGGGAGTTGGTGGCCTTACCCGACGCATCGGCGTCCGCCATGGCCATCGCGGCACCACCGAGCACGACGGCACCGGCGCCGAGCGTGGCGACAGCCGCCTTCGCGATGCGAGACATCACGTTCTCCTTCGACTTGAGAAACTGCGGCCTCGTGGGTGTGGCCGCAATTCCCTAACGGCACCCCCCGTTGTGAGGTCACGCCGGTGAATTCCGAAGGCACGTGCGCGGTACGAATGTAGGAATTCGGCCCGGGCTCGCTTACCCGAGTGCCCGGGGTGGTTTTTTCGGTCCGGTCATCGGGCGGCCGTGAATCTGGGCTTGTCGGGTGAGAGGCACGGCGCGGCCGTGTCCTGCGGAAGCCCGCGCCGTTTCTGAGGGCATGACTTCAGCACGCCGACTCATGGCCGCCGTCTCCCTCGCCGCCGGTGCCGCCGCGCTCGCGGTGCCCTCGGCCCACGCGGCCGCCGACACGCCCGCAGCGTCGAAGCTCAACCCGGTCACCGTCCTCGACGACCTGGGCCGGGCCCCCATCCCCGCCGAGCACCAGGATCGGCTGCCGACCGTGGCCGGCCAGCTCAACGGCCTGAACCAGCTCAACGAGCTCAACCAGCTGCACCAGGTCACGGACCTGGTCGCCCCGGTGACGGGCCTCGTGCCCGCGGTGCAGTAGCCCGCCACCCGTCACCTCGCGGCCCCGCCACCGCGCCATCCCGTCACACGAGCCGCACTCCGCGGCGGGCCAGATATCTGACCGGGTTGATGTCCGACCCGTAGCCGCGGCGGTTGCGGATCTCCAGGTGGAGATGGGGTCCCGTGGCGCGTCCCGTGCTGCCGCTGCTGCCCACGCGGGTGCCGGCGCGGAGCCGGGCGCCCGGGCGTACGGAGATGCGCGACAGGTGCGCGTACAGCGCGTAGTGCCCGTCGCGCATCCGTACGGTGACCGCCTTCCCGTACGCGCCCGACCAGCGGGCGAGGACCACGACGCCCGCGCCGACGGCGTACACCGGAGTTCCCCGGGGCACGGCCAGGTCGATGCCCGTGTGGTGGCCCGCGATCCAGTTTCCGGGCACTCCGTAGCGGGCGGTCACGCGGTAGCGGCGGCGCAGCGGCAGGGTCAGCCTGCCCGGCGGGCCGAGCGGGGCGAGGGAGCGCAGTGCGGCGTCCCCGAGCCCCGCGTCGGCCGCCGCCAGGTGCGACTCGAACTCCTCGTCGTAGTCGGCCGCGCAGCCGTCGGGGCCGTCGGGGTCGGCAGCGCCGTCATAGGCCCCGTAGCCCTCGTAGGCCTCGTGGCCCTCGTAGTCGGCGTAATCGTCGTAGTCGTCATCCGGGTCCGCGAGCTCGTCCGGCGCGGGTGCTGCCATGCCGAGCGCCCCCGAGGCCAGCAGGAACACACCGATTCCCAGCGCGTCGCGCCGCGTGCTGCCCGCTGTGTGCGGGCCGTCTATGTGGTAGCCCATGACCGCCAGCACAACGGTGGCGGCGCGCCCCCGCACGCCCGGTTGCGCCACCTGGCGTAACGGGAGCGGGCGCGCGACCGCACCCCGACCGTGTCCGGAAGGTCCGCTAGGCTCGCCACCGTGACGGCTCATCAGCCCGCGAACCCGGCCGCGGACGCCACGTACGCGGTCGTGGCCATTGCCTCGTCGGCGGGGGGAATCCACGGCCTCCGGGTGCTGCTCGGAGAGCTGGGTCCCGATCTTCCCGTGCCCGTCCTCATCGTCCAGCACCTCGATCCCCGGCACCGCACGGTCATCGCCGAGGTGCTGTCCCGGCGCACCCCCCTGAACGTGAAGCTCGCGGAGCAGGACGAGCGGGCGGAGCCCGGAACGATCTACATCGCGCCGCCCGACCGGCACCTCCTGGTGGGGGCCGACGGGACCCTGACGCTGTCGAGCAGCGCGCTGGTGCACTTCGTGCGGCCCTCCGCCGACCTGCTCTTCGAGTCCGTGGCGGGCGCGTACGGGCCGCGGGCGATCGCCTGTGTGCTGACCGGGACGGGCAGCGACGGCGCGATGGGCGCCGAGGCGGTCAAGACGCGCGGTGGCACCGTGATCGCGCAGGACCCGGAGACGGCGGAGTTCAGGAGCATGCCGGAGGCCGCGGTGGGTACGGGAGCAGTGGACTTCGTGCTACCTCTGGAGGAGATCGCCGCGGTCGTGCGCGGGCTTGTCGGAACCAAGAGGCAGTGATGGGCGAGACACAGGGCGCAGAGCCGGACGAGGAGCTGGAGGAGCTGCTGCGCTTCTTGCGTGACGCCCGGGGTTTCGATTTCACGGGGTACAAGCGCTCGTCCCTGGGGCGCCGCATCCGCAAGCGGATGTCCGACATCGACGTGACCTCGTACGCGGACTACCGCGACCGGCTCGAGACCAGCGCCGAGGAGTTCAGCGCGCTGTTCAACACGATCCTGATCAACGTCACGTCCCTCTTCCGCGACCCGGACGCCTGGACGTTCCTGCAGCGCGAGGTCGTGCCCGAGATGCTCGCCGCCGTCGAGCCGCAGGAGGAGATCCGCGTGTGGAGCGCGGGCTGTTCGAGCGGCGAGGAGGCGTACTCCCTCGCGATCATGTTCGCCGAGGCGCTCGGCATCGAGGAGTGCATCAACCGCGTCAAGATCTACGGCACGGACGTCGACGAGGAGGCGCTGCGCGACGCCCGCTCCGCGCTCTACCTGCCCAAGACGCTGGAGGCGCTGCCGGCGGAGCTGCGCGAGAAGTACTTCGAGCACAACGGCGCGCGGTACAGCTTCCGTCCCGACCTGCGGCGCCGGGTCATCTTCGGGCGGCACGACGTGACCCGCGACGCCCCCATCTCCCGCCTCGACCTCCTCGTGTGCCGCAACACGCTGATGTACTTCAACGTCGAGGCGCAGACCCAGATCGTCGACCGCTTCCACTTCGCGCTGCGGGAGAGCGGCTTCCTCTTCCTGGGCAAGGCGGAGATGCTTCTGAACGACGCCGACCGCTTCGAGGTGGTCAGCATGCGACAGCGTGTCTTCCGGCGTCGGCCGGGCGAGACCGGACCGCCCTACCAGCCCGCCCCGATGAAGATCAGGGCGATCGTCGGCGCGGAACAGCGCACGGTGGCGCGCAACCGGCAGACGCGCGACCTGATCCTCGACGCCATCCCGGTCCCGGCCGTCGCCGTCGACGCCGAGGGCACCGTCGCCCTGATCAACAGCAACGCGCGCGTGCAGTTCGCCCTCAGCACGAACGACATCGGCCGTCCCTTCCAGGACCTGGAGATCTCCTACCGGCCCGTCGAGCTGCGCTCCCTGATAGAGCAGGCGACGCACGAGCGCAGAACCCTCAGGGTCAACCGCGTCGAGCGGCGCGTGGGCGAGGACACCCAGTACTTCGACATCCTCATCCAGCCCCTCACCGGCCCCACCGGCCTGCCCGCGGCCACCGTCATCACCTTCACCGACGTCACGGTCACCACCCAGCTCAAGTCCGAGATAAAGCGCGTACGCGAAGACCTGGAGACGGCGTACGAGGAACTCCAGTCCACGAACGAGGAGCTGGAGACGACGAACGAGGAACTCCAGTCGAGCATCGAGGAGCTGGAGACGACGAACGAGGAACTCCAGTCGACCAACGAGGAGTTGGAGACCACCAACGAAGAGCTCCAGTCCGGCAACGAGGAACTGGAGACGATGAACGAGGAAATGCGCATCCGCACCGAGGAGCTGGACGAGACCCGCGCCTTCCTGGAGGGCGTGATGAGCAGCGTCGCCGCGGGCGTCGTCGTCCTGGACGTGGACAAGCGGGTCAAGAGCTGGAACCGCGGCGCCGCCGAGCTGTGGGGCCTGCGTGCGGACGAGGTCGCCGACAAGGTGTTCTTCGTGCTCGACTTCGGGCTGCCCACCGAGGAGCTGCGGCCCGTCATCCAGAAGTGCCTCGACTCCGGCAAGCGCACCGAGCCCGTCGCGGTCTCCGCCGTGAACCGCATCGGCCGCACGATCACCTGCAACGTCACCTGCTCGCCGTTCGACGATCACCACGGAGGTGTGGTGCTCCTCATGGAAGAGTCCCCTGGCGCGTCCCCTACGTGACGGGCAGGGGTTCATACCGGTAAGAAGCCCGAAACGCCCTCCTCCGGATCGCCCCCCGGGCGTACGCTGCGCATATGACCACGGGCGAGGGCTCCGTCGGCCAAGCGGCGGAAGCATGGCGCCGCGCGGCACGGGCACGCGAACGTGCGCGGCAGGCGGCTGAGGCTGCCGGGCGGTTCGAGCGTCAGGCGGCGGAGTCCGGGCGTGCCGAGTACTTCCAGATCGCCGCGCTGCTCCACTCCACGGCGGGCTGTCACCGTTCGTCGGCGCGGCTGCAGGAGGCGTTCGCGCACCATCTGACGGGGTGGATGCAGGGGCGTGGTGAGCGGCCGCGATTCATGACGGGCGTCGCCGAGGCGTGCGGCACGACCAGCGCGGCGCTCACCCTCGTCGACGCCGACCACAGCCAGCTCGCCGTCGCCGCGTCCAACGAACCGGCGCGCGCCGCCCAGGACTTGGAGTTCATGCTCGGCGAGGGCCCCACCCGGGACGCCACGGCAGGCTCCCGCCTCGTCAGCGCCTCGTACGCGGGCATCGAGCAGCGCTGGCCCTGCTACGGCCCCGCCCTCACCGCGCTCGGCATCCGTGAGGTCGCCGCCATGCCCCTGGACGCCAGCGACCGCTGCTTCGGGGCGCTCGCCGTGTTCGACCCGCGGCCCGGGCTCGTCGGCACCCAGGCGTTCGCCGAGATCGTCGGGGCGCTGACCCGCACGGTGCTCCTCGACCCCGACGCCGACCCGGAGCTGTACGGCGGGATCGACCACCGGGATCTGGTGCAGCAGGCCGCGGGCGTGGTGTCCGTGCACATGAGCTGCTCGGCCGACGACGCCCTCGCGGTCGTCAAGGCCCGGGCGTTCAGCCGTGGGGTGTCCCTGGAGTGGCTCGCCCGGCGCATCCTGTCCGGCGAGATCAGGCTCAGCTCGGGAGGGCCGTCATGACGACGCAGCAGCGTCTTGCCGACATCTTCGTGGAGCTCACGGGCGTCGACCACGCGGCGCCGGGCAAGGCGACGGAACTGCTCTCGGTGCTCGCGGTCCGCAGCAGGGAACTGCTCGGCACCCGGGCCTGTGCCGTCCTGAGCATGCCGACGAGCACCGAACCGGTGCGGGCGTTCGGATCCGACGCGGCCTCCCGTGACCTGGTGCTCCTGGCCCACACCATGGATGAGGGTCCCTGCCCCGACTGCTACCGCGCCGGCGCGCCCGTCCCGCGTACCGATCTGACCAGCGCCGTGACCCGGCAGCGCTGGCCCAACTACGCTCCCCGGGCCCTGGCGCTCGGCTTCACCCAGGTCGCGGCGCGTCCGCTGCAGGGGCGCGAGTCGGTCGTCGGCGCGCTCGTCGTGTACGGCACCGAGGACGCGCCGATCACCGACGAGGGCCTCGTCCTCGCCCAGTCCCTGGCCGACGTCGTGGCCGTCGTGCTGCTGCGCGACCGCGAGCTGCGGCAGAGCCTGCTCCTGACCGACCAGCTGACCCACGCCCTGTCCAGCCGCCTCGCCATCGAGCAGGCCAAGGGCGTCATCGCCACCCGCAAGTCCCTGACCATGGACGAGGCGTTCGCCCTCCTGCGCGGCCACGCACGCTCGCACCAGCGGAAGATCGCGGAGGCGGCGCGGGACGTGGTGGAGGGGCGGCTTGAGCTGTGACGGCTGGATCTCTTACGGGCTTACGGGCGTACGGGGTTACGGGGTGGGGCGGTCGGCCCGCCCCAGCCCGCATTCCTGAGGGAACCTGACCGTCAGGGGCGCTCGTCGCGCTCCTCCGCCTCGGCCTCCGCCTGCTTCGCCTGCACCTCCGGGTCCAGGGACGCCTGACCGCTGCCGTCCACCGACGTCAGCGGGGTGCGGTCGGGGACCTCCGTGGCGGCGGGCGGCTCCACCAGCCAGTCCGGGTTGGCCTGCTTGTCCCACCACTTCCAGGCGGCGACCGCGCCGGCCGCGAGCACGCCGAGGACGGCGAGGCGCTTGGCGAGGCGCCCCGCGCGGGACCGGCGCTCGTGCCTGCGCGCGAGGCGCTGGATCTCGGCGGGCGACACCTGGCCGCGCAGCGCGGCGAGCGCGGCGGCGCCCCGGGCCGCGGCCTCGTCGCGGACCGGGCCGGCCGCGGCCACCGCGTGCTCGATGCGGGGCTTGGAGAAGTCGGCGGCCTGCCGGGCGGCCTTGCGGGTGCGGACGGCCGCTTCGTGGGCCGCGTGGTCGACCTTCGGCGGTACGTGCGTACGCGCCTGCTCGAGGCGGGGTGCGACACGGGTGCCGTACTGCGAGCGGGCCTGCTCGGCCGCGGTGAGCGCGGCCTGCGACACCTTCGGCGCGATGCGTACGCGGGCCTCGTGCGCGTAGTGCGCTGCCGTGTCCTTGGCCGTGCCGGCGTAGGGCGCCACCACGTCCGCGGCGTGACGCACGCTGTCCTTGGCGGTGCTCGTCGCGGCGCGCACGCTGTCTTTGCGGGTCACGGTTCCTCCTCCTCGGTGGCGTTATAGGTATGTCACCTTTCCACCCTTTCAGGGATCATGCCTGCCGTATGGCCCTACGGCATGTGAGGGCGGGCATCCGGGGGGCGGGCGGAGCCTTGTGGGCAAGCGGTGCCTGGGGTGGCGAGGGCCGTACGAGCGGGGCCGTACAGCGGGGACTCCTCGCCGACGATGCCATGGATTGCCGGTGGGCGCGCCTCCTCTGCGCCGACTCGTCGGCTGTTCGTCCGCTACTCGTCCCGATCCCGTCCGTGCGAGGATCGGAGGGTCACAGAGGACAACGGAAGGCAGATCGTGGCTGAGCAGCTCTACGCCACCCTCAAGACCAACCAGGGCGACATCGAGATCCGGCTCCTGCCGAACCACGCCCCCAAGACGGTCAGGAACTTCGTCGAGCTCGCCCAGGGCGAGCGTGAGTGGGTGCACCCCGCCACCGGCAAGAAGTCCACGGACAGGCTGTACGACGGCACGGTCTTCCACCGCGTGATCAGCGGCTTCATGATCCAGGGCGGTGACCCGCTGGGCAACGGCACGGGCGGCCCGGGCTACGAGTTCGCGGACGAGTTCCACCCGGACCTCGCCTTCAACAAGCCGTACCTGCTCGCCATGGCGAACGCGGGCCCGGGCACCAACGGCTCGCAGTTCTTCATCACGGTCTCCCCGACCGCGTGGCTGACCCGCAAGCACACCATCTTCGGCGAGGTCACGAGCGACGCCAGCAAGAAGGTCGTGGACGCCATCGCGGGCACGCAGACCAACCCGCGCACGGACCGCCCCGTCAACGACGTGATCATCGAGTCCGTCGTCGTCGAGACGCGCGAGGGCTGAGCGCGGCCCGAGGGCAGCAGGCCTCAGGGCAGCAGCCCCGGGGCACCAGACCTGAGGGCACCAGACCCGAGGGCAACAGAGCCGAGGGGAACAAAACCGCCCCGCCCATCCGTAGAGGAGGGCGGGGCGGCGCGTTGCGGCACATCCGCCGTGCCGCCTTCGTTCGGAGATTGAGGGGACCGTGATGGATCAGGCGCCAGGCAGCCCGCAGGGACCGCAGGACGCGCAGAGCCTGCCGAGCTGCTACCGCCACCCGGACCGCGAGACCGGCATCAGCTGTACGCGGTGCGAGCGTCCGATCTGCCCGGAGTGCATGATCAGCGCCTCCGTCGGCTTCCAGTGCCCCGAGTGCGTACGCGGCGGCTCGGGCACCGGCCACGCGCCGTCGGCGAGCCGGCCGCGGACGATCGCGGGCGGCACCCTCACCCAGGACCCCCGCCTGCTCACGAAGATCATCCTGGCGATCAACGTCATGGTCTTCGTGGCCGTGCGCGTGCGCGGCGACAGCCTCCTCGACGACCTCGTGCTGATCGGCCAGTGGCCGCCGTATCCGTACGTGCCGACGGAGGGCGTCGCCGAGGGCCAGCCGTACCGCCTGGTCACGTCGATGTTCACGCACCAGGAGATCTGGCACATCGCGTTCAACATGCTGGGCCTGTGGTGGCTCGGCGGCCCCCTTGAGGCGGCGCTCGGCCGGGCCCGCTATCTGGCCCTCTACCTGCTGTCCGGGCTCGGCGGCAGCGCCCTGACGTACATGATCGCCAGCGAGAGCGAGGCCTCGCTCGGCGCGTCCGGGGCGATCTTCGGCCTGCTCGGCGCGACGGCCGTCCTGATGCGGCGCCTGAACTACGACATGCGCCCGGTCATCGCGCTCCTCGCCCTGAACCTGCTCTTCACGTTCACCTGGAGCGGCATCGCCTGGCAGGCGCACGTGGGCGGTCTGGCCGCGGGGGTCGCGATCGCGTACGGCATGGTGCACGCGCCGCGTGAGCGCCGGGCGCTCGTGCAGTGGGGCACGTGCGCCGCGGTGTTCGTCGTGATCGTGCTGATCGTGGTGGCGCGGACGGCACAGCTGACCTGACGCTCCTGTGCCCCCACGTCCCCGTGACCTGGGGGCCCGGAGTTGTCCACAGTCTGTGCTCGATCTTGTGCACGAAGTGGGGAACGCGTGTTCCTTGTGTCGCCGAACCCCGATGACCCGGGTTTTCCCAGGCGGGACAGGGGGTGACCGGTCGGCCGCGGTCGGCCGACCGGTCACACCGGCGTCAACACCCGGAGAGTTATCCACAGATCTTCAGACCTTTCCCCAGGTCTGTGGATGGCGGTGCTCGCGCTGTGGATAACTCAGGCCATGGCTTGTGTGACGGCGCGCGTTACTTCCACTGGGTGGAGACGCCGAAGCCGGCCGCGATGAAGCCGAAGCCGACCACGATGTTCCAGTTGCCCAGCGGATCGATGGGGAGATCGCCGTCGGTGACGTAGAAGACGACGATCCAGGCGAGGCCGATCAGGAACATCGCCAGCATCACGGGAGCCACCCAGCTACGGCTGGTCAGCTTGATGTTGGTCGCCTTCTTGGACGACGGCGGCGTGTAGTCGTCTGCCTTCTTGCGGATACGTGACTTCGGCACGAGGGTCTCTCCTGTCGATGCGCTGCGTGGCCGCGCAGGTAACTGGGTCAGGCCGCCGGGCGGGACGCTCCGTCGCTACAGCGCGCGAAGTCTTCCCCCGGGCGTCCGTTAGCGTAGTGCTTCCGCGGCGGTGAAGGAGTAAGGGTACGTTGAGCAATTCTGCCGACTCCCCAGCGGGTACGGGCCCACGGCGCCGCAGGTGGCCGCTCAGGGTGCTCACCGCAGCCGTCTTCGCCCTCGCCGGCCTCATCTTCATGACGAGCTTCAACACGGCCAAGGGCACCAACATCCGCACCGACGCCTCCCTGCTCCGGCTCTCCGACCTCATCCAGGAGCGCAGCCACAAGAACAAGGAGCTCGACGAGTCCAACGGCTCGCTGCGCGACGACGTCGAGTCCCTCACCAAGCGCGACAACCCCGGCACCAAGGCCGACGACGCCCGCCTCGGCGCCCTGGAGCGGAACGCGGGCACCAAGAAGCTCACCGGCGACGCCGTCACGGTCACGCTCACCGACGCCCCGCCGAACGCCACCGCCAAGCTCCCCGGCTACCCCGAGCCGCAGCCCAACGACCTGGTCATCCACCAGCAGGACCTGCAAGCCGTGGTCAACGCGCTGTGGCAGGGCGGCGCCGAGGGCATCAAGGTCATGGACCAGCGCCTGATCTCCACCAGCGCCGTCCGCTGCGTCGGCAACACCCTGATCCTCCAGGGCCGCGTCTACTCACCGCCGTACAAGGTCACCGCCGTCGGTGACCCCGGCAAGCTCAAGAAGGCCCTCGCCGCCTCCCCCGAGATCCAGAACTACATGCTGTACGTCAACGCCTACGGGCTCGGCTGGAAAGTCGACGACGACGGGGCGGTGACTCTTCCCGGCTACTCGGGCACAGTGGATCTCCACTACGCGAAGCCCGTGGAGTAGCGGCCGCTGGGGGCGCCTGTGTCGGTGCGAGTGCTGTTGAGGACGTTCAGCGAACTGTGCATCACCGTCGGCACCGTCATCGTGCTCTTCGTGGTGTACGTCCTGTTCTGGACCGGGGTGAAGGCCGACCGCGCGATGGACAGCCAGATCGACCGGCTCCAGGACAAGTGGGCCTCGGGGTCCCTGACCGCGGGCGACGGCGACGGCAAGGATGGCGCGGGTGGCAACGGCGGCGCGGCCTCGTTACGGAAACCCGCGCCCTACGAAGACGGCGAGCCCTTCGCCGTCATGTACATCCCCCGCTTTGGTTTCACGTGGAACAAGCCCGTGCTCCAGGGCACCGCCACCGGCACCCTCAAGAAGGGCCTCGGCCACTACGCCCGCACCGCCCGGCTCGGCCAGCAGGGCAACTTCGCCGTCGCCGGACACCGCCGCACCTACGGCGACCCCTTCAAGGACTTCCCCGAGCTGCGCCCCGGCGACGCCGTCGTCCTGACCGACGGGACGACCTGGTTCACGTACCGCATCGACCGCAAGCCGTACAGAACCCTGCCCGCCGACGTCGGCGTCATCGACCCCGTCCCCCGCAAGTCCGGCTACCGCGAGGCAGGCCGCTATCTCACCCTCACCACCTGCGAGCCCGAGTGGGGCCACAGCCACCGCCTGATCGCCTGGGCCCACTTGGACGCCACCCAGCCCGTGGAGGCAGGCAAACCGAAGGCACTGCGCCGTTAGTCTGGTGCCGTACGGCGACGGAAGGGACGGCATGTACGGCTGGATCTGGCGGCATCTGCCGGGGAACGCATGGGTGAAGGCGCTGCTCTCGCTGCTGCTGATCCTCATGGTCGTCTATGTGCTGTTCCAGTACGTCTTCCCCTGGGCGGAGCCGCTGCTGCCCTTCAACGACGTGACGGTGGACAACTAGTGGGCGCACGCATTCTCGTAGTCGACAACTACGACAGCTTCGTCTTCAACCTCGTCCAGTACCTGTACCAGCTGGGTGCCGAGTGCGAGGTGCTCCGCAACGACGAGGTCGAGCTGAAACACGCACAGGACGGCTTCGACGGCGTCCTCCTCTCGCCGGGTCCCGGCACGCCCGAGCAGGCGGGCGTCTGCGTCGACATGGTGCGCCACTGCGCCGCGACCGGCGTGCCCGTCTTCGGCGTGTGCCTGGGCATGCAGTCCATGCAGGTCGCGTACGGCGGCGTGGTGGACCGGGCGCCGGAGCTCCTGCACGGGAAGACCTCGCCGGTCACGCACGAGGGCAAGGGCGTCTTCGCCGGCCTGCCGTCGCCGTTCACCGCGACCCGGTACCACTCGCTGGCCGCCGAGCCGGGGACGGTCCCGGCCGAGCTCGAGGTCACGGCCCGCACCCACGACGGCATCATCATGGGCCTGCGCCACCGTGAACTGCCCGTCGAAGGCGTGCAGTTCCACCCCGAGTCGGTCCTCACCGAACACGGCCATCTGATGCTCGCCAACTGGCTCGCCGAGTGCGGCGACCTGGGCGCCGTCGCACGATCGAGCGGGCTGGCCCCGGTGGTGGGCAGGGCCACGGCGTGACCGCGGAGGCGCACGGGGGCGCCGACGCGGTGGGGGCGGGGGAACATCCGTCGCCGTGGTTCCGCAGCGGTTCGGTCCCGGCTCCGGCCGGTCCGGACGAGCCGGAAGCGGAGCCGGAGCCTTCGGGGGCCGGGGCGTCGTACGAGCCGTACGAACCGTACGCGTCGCAGGATTCGTACGCGCCGCAGGAGCCGCAGGATTCGTACGAGGAGCAGGCGGCCCCGTCCGCGTACGAGGCCGCCGACGACGCGACCATCGGGCTGCGGACGGCGGACACGCGCCGAATAGCGGGGCTGCCACCGGAGACCGACCGGGAGCGCGTGCCACCGGAGGCGGACCGGGCGGGCGCCCCGCCGGGCGAGGGCCGGGCCGCGCGGCGCAGGGCCGCCGCCAAGCACAGGGGCCGCCGGACCCCCGCGAAGCCCGCGGGCCGGAAAACCGCCCCCCTCCCCACCGAAGGCCCGGACGCCCGCCCCCTCACCCGCCTCGAAGCCCGCCGGGCCGAGCGCGCCCGCAGGCCGAGCCCGGCGACCGTCGCGAGCCGCGTCGTCGGCGAGCTGTTCATCACCGTCGGCGTCCTGATGCTCCTGTTCGTCACCTACCAGCTGTGGTGGACGAACATACGGGCCCATCAGCAGGCCAACGCCGCCGCCCGCGACCTCCAGGAGGACTGGGCGAAGGGCAAGGGCAAGCCGGGCTCCTTCGAGCCGGGCCAGGGCTTCGCCCTCCTGCACATCCCGAAGCTCGACGTCGTCACGCCGGTCGCCGAGGGCATCGACAAGCACAAGGTCCTCGACCGGGGCATGGTCGGCCACTACAACGAGGGCGGCACCAGGACCCCGATGCCCGACGCGGACCCCGGAAACTTCGCGGTCGCCGGACACCGCAACACGCACGGCGAGCCGTTCCGGTACATCAACCGGCTCAAACCGGGCGATCCGATCGTCGTGGAGACCCAGGACCGGTACTTCGTCTACAAGACGGCGAGCTCGCTGCCGCAGACTTCCCCCGGCAATACGGCGGTTCTGGACCCCGTCCCGCCCGGCTCGGGCTTCACGAAACCCGGCCGCTACATCACACTGACCACCTGCACGCCCGAGTTCACGAGTAAGTACCGCTTGATCGTGTGGGGCAAGATGGTCGAGGACCGGCCACGCGCCAAGGGAAAACCGGCCGTGCTGGTCGACTAGGCGCTCAGACAGACGGGGCAGATGCAGTGGCAGCCACCACCGAAGAGGACGAGCAGAAGCGGGCCGGGGAGTCCGCGCCCGCGCCCAGGCCGCGCCCCCGCGGCCGCGGCCGCGTCGCGACGGCCGTCAGCGTCTTCGGTGAACTCCTCATCACCGCGGGCCTGATCCTCGGCCTGTTCGTCGTCTACTCGCTGTGGTGGACCAACGTCATAGCGGACCGCGAGGCGAAGAAGCAGGGCGACCGCGTCCGCGACCACTGGGCCGACGGCCCCGGCGCCCTGAACACCAAGGACGGCATCGGCTTCCTCCACGTACCGGCGATGAGCGGTGGCGGCGAAATGCTGGTCAAGAAGGGCACCGACACCAAGACCCTCAACAACGGCATCGCCGGCTACTACACGGAGCCGGTCAAGTCGGCCCTGCCGCAGGACGAGGAGGGCAACTTCACGCTGGCCGCGCACCGCGACGGGCACGGCGCGAAGTTCCACAGGATCGACAAGATCGACGAGGGCGACCCGATCGTCTTCGAGTCCCGCGACAAGTGGTACGTCTACAAGGTCTTCAAGACCCTCCCCGAGACCTCGAAGTACAACGTCCGCGTCCTCGACCCCGTCCCGAAGCAGTCCGGCGCCAAGAAGCCCGGCCGCTACATCACGCTGACGACGTGCACGCCGGTCTACACGTCGAAGTACCGGTACGTGGTGTGGGGGAAGCTGGAGCGGGTGGAGAAGGTCGACAGCAAGCGGACGCCGCCAGCGGAGCTGCGGTGACGCACTCAGTTGAACTGAGACGTTCATCTAGCCCCAGTATGGGGCTTTAGAAACAAAACTCTACCTTCGCCGTAATGGGTTGAATGCCGATATTCGGGATGTTTCCTCGCGAGCCGAGGGAATGTTACTTGTTCCGCTGCGTGTACTTGGCTGGCCTGATCTCGATCTGTCGTCTCACGGGTTAGCTGCTGTACGGTCGCTTCTCGTAATTGACGTGCGGATGAGAGCTGAGGGATCTGTGAAGATCAGTCGAGTACTGGCGACAAGCGTCGGATGCTTGGCGCTGACGGTGATAACGACGACTGCCGCCTACGCCGGTGAAGATGTATCTGTGGGTACAGGTGGGGCCGAGGGCGGGTTTCGTGCCGATGGCGATGATTTCTGGCTCAAAGATATAACCCTGGATGGTGAGTGGGTCATGCTTTGCTATCGAGTGAATGGTGGCAGAAAGTACTCTCTTGAAAACCATGAGGGGCGTGGTAAAACCCTTGTCTGGGATGGCTTCAACTTTAGAGAGGGGTCCAAGATTACCATTGATGTTGTGACAGAAGCAGATGCCGAAGCGGGTAACTGTAAGCCGTGGGCTGTCGGTTACGCATAACGTCATCCGCTGTTATTAGTGGGTCGATGGCTTTTCCGGCTCGCAATAATTGGCGCTCTGAAAAGGCTGAGGGGTTCGGGGTCGCATTTGCTAGCGGGTCCCGAACCCCTTCCTGGTGGGTGGAAAGTAGGGGTCAATCCCGCTCGTGGCGGCCGAAGCCGGTGACGCCCTCTATGAAGCCGCCGCCGTTGTCACCGCCGCCCTGGTCGCCGCCCCCGGCGCTGACGGTCGTCAGGTTGATCGCGGTGCCGGGCTTGACCTTCGTACCGGTGTTGGGCTGGGGAAGGACCACCACGGCGTCGTCGTCCTGCGGGCCCTGGATGTTGCCGACGGTCAGGTCGGCGTCCTCGATGGCGTCGCGGGCGTCGGACAGCTTCATGCCGGCGAGGGGCGGGACCGTCACGTCCTCCTCCTCGGCCTTCTTGGCGACCTGGACGGTCACCGTGGAGCCCGGGTCGACCTTCGTGTTGGCGGTGGGCGTGGTCTGGATGACCTTGCCCTCCTCGACGCTGTCGCTCTCGACGTCGGTACGCGTCGCGACGAGCCCGCTGGCCTCGATCTGCTTCTTCGCGTTCTCCCACGTCTGCCCGGCGACGTCCGGGACGGTGGGCTTCTGCTGCTCCTTGGCGATGTACAGCGTGATGGTGCTGCCCTTTTGCACCTCGGTGCCGGTGACCGGGTCCTGTTCGAGAACCTTGCCCTCGGTCTCCGTGGAGATCCTCTTCTTGGTCTCGACCTTGAGCTGGTACTTGTCGCCCTCAAGCTTCTCGATGGCCTCGTCCTCGTCCAGCCCGAGGACACTCGGCACCGCCACCTTCGGTGCCCCCGTCGAGACGGTCACGTTGACTGTGGCACCCTTCGTGACTTTGGTACCCGCCTCAGGGTCCTGCAAGCAGATCTTCCCTGCGGGGTACTTCTCACATGGCTCGCGCTTGGACACCGCGACGGTCAGGTCAACGTTCTTCGCCGACTTCTGCGCTTCCTTCAGCGTCTCACCGACGAAGTTCGGCGCCGTCTTGTCGTCACTGACGCCCCCGTCGCCGCTGAACAGCGCCTTCCCGATCAGGACCGCGCCCACCAGGACGAGGATGCCCGCGGCGACCAGGAGGATCGTCGACAGGTTGCTCTTCTTCTGGCGGCCGCGGCGGCCGTTCTCGTCGTAGCCGTAGCCGCCGTCGTCCGGGTTGACCGGGGGCAGCATGGACGTCTGGGCCTGGCCGGGGGCGCCGTTCTGGGGGCGCAGCATCGCCGTGGCCTGGTCGTCGGGGTGGCCGCCGTAGCCGACGGCGCCCATCGCGGCGGTCGCGGCGACGGGCTGGCCGTCGAGGCAGGCCTCGATGTCGGCGCGCATCTCGTCGGCCGACTGGTAGCGGTAGTCCGGGTCCTTGGTGAGCGCCTTGAGGACGATCGCGTCCATCTCGGTCGTGATCTCGTTGTCGAAGACGCTCGGCGCCTGCGGCTCTTCCCGCACGTGCTGGTAGGCGACCGCCACCGGGGAGTCGCCCACGAACGGCGGCCGTACGGTGAGGAGTTCGTACAGCAGGCAGCCCGTGGAGTACAGGTCGGAGCGCGCGTCGACCTGCTCGCCCTTGGCCTGTTCGGGCGAGAGGTACTGGGCGGTGCCGATGACGGCGGCCGTCTGCGTCATCGTCATGCCGGACTCGCCCATGGCGCGGGCGATGCCGAAGTCCATGACCTTGACCTGGCCGTTGCGCGTCAGCATGACGTTCGCGGGCTTGATGTCGCGGTGGACGATGCCGTTGCGGTGCGAGTACTCGAGCGCCTGGAGGATGCCGATGGTCATCTCCATGGCGCGCTCGGGAAGGAGCTTGCGCCCGGAGTGCAGCAACTCACGCAGGGTGGAGCCGTCGACGTACTCCATGACGATGTACGGGATGGAGACGCCGTCGACGTAGTCCTCGCCGGTGTCGTAGACCGCGACGATCGCGGGATGGTTGAGCGAGGCGGCCGACTGGGCCTCACGGCGGAACCGGGCCTGGAACGACGGGTCGCGGGCGAGATCCACCCGCAGCGTCTTCACCGCCACGGTGCGGCCGAGGCGGGTGTCGTGCGCGAGGTAGACCTCCGCCATCCCGCCGCGGCCGAGCACCTGGCCCAGCTCGTACCGGCCGCCGAGGCGACGCGGCTCTTCCATAGCTAATCCAGCCCTCTCCGTCGGTCCCGACCGCACCGTGTTGCGCGGTCCGGCGGTGTGCTGTCCGGGCATACCGTACCCGGCTCGGCTAACGTGACCCGGCCGCAACCGTCACCCGATACAGGACCGGTATCGCAACGTGCACCGATGGGGAGTGGCCGTGACATGGGTCACTTCTTGCTGTCGAGTACCGCCTTCATCACGTCCCTTGCGATCGGCGCCGCGAGACCGCCACCGGAGATGTCGCCACGGGCGGCGTCACTGTCCTCGACGACCACGGCGACGGCGACCGGCGAACCCGAGTCGGTCTTGGCGTAGCTGATGAACCAGGCGTACGGGTTCTTGCTGTTGTTCAGACCGTGCTGCGCGGTGCCGGTCTTGCCGCCCACAGTGACGCCCGGGATCTTGGCCCTGGTTCCCGTGCCCTCGTTGACGACGGTCTGCATCATGTCCTGGAGCTTCTGCGCGTTCTCCTTGGACAGCGGCTCGCTCATCTCCTTCGGCGAGTGCTTCTCGATCACGTCGAGGTTCGGCGCCTGCAGCTCGCTGACCATGTACGGCTCCATCAGCGTGCCGTCGTTGGCGATCGCGGAGGTCACCATCGCCATCTGCAGCGGCGTCGCGGCCGTCTCGAACTGGCCGATGGACGACAGGGCCGTCTGCGGCTTGTCCATGTCCTTCGGGAAGTTCGACGCGTTGGAGCGGACCGGGATGAACTGCTCCTCGTTGAAGCCGAACTTCTCCGCGGTCTCCCGCATCTGGTCCTTGCCGAGGTCCGAGCCGATCTTGCCGAAGACCGTGTTGCAGGACACCCGCAGCGCCTCGCGGAGCGTGGCGTTCTTGCAGGGGATGTTGCCCTCGTTCTTCAGCTCCGTGGTCGTGTTCGGCATCGTCCACGGCAGCGGCGAGCGCGTCTTGCTGTCGATGTCCGTGTACAGGCCGTGCTCCAGCGCCGCCGCGGCCGTGACCACCTTGAACGTGGAGCCGGGCGGGTAGGTCTCGCGCAGCGCGCGGTTCAGCATCGGCTTGTCGCGGTCCTTGTCCAGCTTGGCGAAGGTCTCCGCGTCCGCGTTCGTGTTGCCGGCGAAGCGCGACGGGTCGTACGACGGAGTGGACGCGAGCGCCAGGATCGCCCCGGTCTCCGGGTCTATCGCGGCGACAGCGCCCTTGCCGCGGCCCTGCAGGCCCTTGTACGCGGCCTTCTGGGCGGCGGAGTTGAGCGTCGTGACGACGTTGCCGCCTTCCTTCTTCTTGCCCGTGAGCATGTCGAGGGTGCGGCGGAAGAAGAGCCGGTCGTCGTTGCCGGTGAGGATGGAGTCCTCGATGGACTCGATCTGCGTGGCGCCGATGCGCTGCGAGGCGAAGCCGGTGACGGGCGACCACATCGGCCCGTCCTTGTAGGTCCGCTTGTACTTGAGGTCGTTGGCGCTCTCGGTCTTCGCGGAGCCGGTGACCGGCTTGCCGTCGACGATGATGTCGCCGCGCGGCTGCGAGTAGCGCTCTATCGTGACGCGGCGGTTGTCCTTGTCCTCCGCCAAGGAGTCGGCCTTCACGTACTGCAGCCAGTTGCTGCGGACCAGCAGGGTCATGATGAGCAGGCCGCAGAAGATCGCGATGCGGCGAACGGGCTTGTTCACGGCCGTACCACCTGGGTCATCTCGGCGTCGGGATTCGGGGCGGGGGACGGCGCCGGTCGGCGCGCCGTATCACTGATGCGCAGCAGGATGCCGATCAGTGCCCAGTTCGCGATCACCGATGAACCGCCGTACGCGACGAACGGCATCGTCATACCCGTCAGCGGGATCAGGCCCATGACGCCGCCGGCCACGACGAAGATCTGAATGGCGAAGGAGGCGGAAAGGCCGACGGCGAGGAGCTTGCCGAACGGGTCGCGCGCGGCCAGGGCGGTGCGCACACCGCGCTCCACGATCAGGCCGTAGATCAGCAGGATCGCCATGAGCCCGGTCAGACCGAGCTCCTCGCCGAACGTGGCGAGGATGAAGTCGGAGTTCGCGGCGAACTTGATGAGGTCGGAGTTCCCCTGCCCGAGGCCGGTGCCGAGGGTGCCGCCGGAGCCGAAGGCCCACAGCGCCTGCATGGACTGCTCGGAGTGGCCCAGCTCGCCGTTCTGGCTCTTGACGAACTCGCCCATGGGGTCGAGCCAGGCCTGGACGCGCTGCTGCACGTGCGGCTCGAACGACGCCACGCCGACGGCGCCCACGGCGGACATCAGCAGACCGAACACGATCCAGCTGGTGCGCTCCGTGGCGACGTACAGCATCACGACGAACATGCCGAAGAACAGCAGCGACGTACCGAGGTCGGTCTCGAAGACCAGGATCAGGATGGACATCGCCCACACGACCAGGATCGGACCGAGGTCGCGGCCACGCGGCAGGTACAGGCCCATGAAGCGGCGGCTGGCGAGCGCGAGGGCGTCCCGCTTGACCATCAGATAGCCCGCGAAGAACACCGCGATGACGATCTTCGCGAACTCGGCGGGCTGGATGGTGAACCCGCCGACACGGATCCAGATCTTCGCGCCGAACACGTTCATACCGAGGCCCGGCACGAGCGGAAGAAGCAGCAGCACGATCGCGGCGGCCATCGAGATGTACGTGTACCGCTGGAGGACGCGGTGGTCCTTCAGGAACAGCATGACCGCGACGAACAGCGCGATGCCGATCGCCGTGTACAGCAGCTGCTTGGGCGCGGCCGCGCTGAACGTGGGCAGATCCTGCAGCCGCTTCGACTGGTCGAGCCGCCAGATCACCACGAGACCGAGCCCGTTGAGCAGCGTGGCCAGCGGCAGCAGCAGCGGGTCGGCGTACGGCGCGAACTTGCGCACCACCAGGTGCGCGACGCCCGCGAGGAGGCCGAGCCCGAGGCCGTAGCCGAGCATGCCCGGGGGCAGCTCGCCGGAGATCGCGAGCCCCACGTTCATGTAGGCGAACAGCGGGATGACGACGGCGAACACCAGGAGCGCGAGCTCCGTGTTGCGCCGGCTCGGCGCGCCGATGGCGCCGATCGTCGACGTGTGTGTAGTGCTACTGCTCATGGCGTGCAAGGGCCCCCAACGGCTGCTTACTGCTTACCGCACTGCGGGACCAGCTTCTGCTCCTCCTCGGAGAGGCTGGGGCCGGGTGTGGGAGTCGGTGCGGTGGTGGACTTGGACTTGTCGTCCTTCGCGTTCTTGTTGTCGTCGCCGGGATTCGGCGTCGGCTTGCCGGTCTGGCCGGTCATGCCGCCCGCCTCGCCCTCGCCGGGCTTGGCATCGGGCTTCGCCGTGCTCTCGTTGCGCTCCCGGTTCTCGCGCTCGATCTTGCGCCGTTCGGCGTCCTTCTTGCATGCCGAGGCCTGCAGGCCCAGCTCCTCGATCTTGCCCTCGGCGTCGCCGAGGCTGCCCTCGGAGATGGTCGCCTCGACCTGCTTGCGCTGGTACGGCGGCAGGTACTTGAGTTCGATCTCGGGGTGGTCCTTCTCGACCTTCGACAGGCTCACCCAGGCCAGGTCCTGGTCGATGCCGCGGTACAGCGCCACGTGTGCGTCGTTCGTGCCCACGTAGTACTGCGTCTGCGTCCAGCGGTAGCCGCCGTAGAGGCCGCCGCCGACCACGGCGAGCGCGAGCGCCGTGTACAGCGATCTCTTCAGCCACTTGCGGCCGCCGCCGGGCTTCACGAAGTCCTCGTCGCCATACGCACCGAAGGAGCCCTCCGGCACGTACTCCGCGGTGTCGCCGCTGCCGGGGGGGCCGAAGCCGCCGCCGGACGGCGGCGCGGGACGGCCGAGGCCCGACGCGCGGCCCGCCGGGGTCTGCATGGCCCCGCCGTCGTTGGTCTGCAGCTGGTTCTCGGCGACCGCGCCCACCACCACGGGGGTGTCGGACAGCTGGCCCGCGAGCGTGTCACCGGTGTCGATGTCCAGGACGTCGGCGACGATCACCGTGATGTTGTCCGGGCCGCCGCCGCGCAGCGCGAGCTGGATCAGCTCCTGCACGGTCTCCTGCGGGCCCTGGTAGCTGGCGAGCGTGTCCTCCATCGTCTGGTGCGACACGACGCCCGACAGGCCGTCGGAGCAGATCAAGTACCGGTCGCCCGCGCGGACTTCGCGGATGGACAGGTCCGGCTCCACGTGGTCGCCGCTGCCGAGCGCACGCATGAGGAGCGACCGCTGCGGATGCGTGGTGGCCTCTTCCTCGGTGATCCGGCCCTCGTCGACGAGCCGCTGCACCCAGGTGTGGTCCTGCGTGATCTGCGTGAGCACGCCGTCGCGCAGCAGGTACGCGCGCGAGTCGCCGACGTGTACGAGGCCGAGCCGCTGCCCGGTCCACAGCAGGGCGGTCAGAGTGGTCCCCATGCCCTCCAGCTGCGGGTCCTCCTCGACCATGAGGCGCAGCTGGTCGTTGGCCCGCTGCACGGCCGTGCCGAGCGAGGTGAGGATGTCCGAGCCCGGGACGTCGTCGTCGAGCGTGACGAGCGTCGAGATCACCTCGGAGCTCGCGACCTCGCCCGCGGCCTGACCCCCCATGCCGTCGGCGATGGCGAGGAGACGCGGGCCGGCGTAACCGGAGTCCTCGTTCCCCTCCCGGATCATGCCTTTGTGCGATCCGGCGGCGAAGCGCAGTGACAGACTCATGCGCACCTCGCCCGTCGGCTCCGGGTACATCCGCACGGTGCCCACCCTCCGGTCGGGAGCGCGCTGGCGTCCAAGTCCTGGACCGCGTCGGCTCGCTCGCTCCGCTCGCTCATTGTCGTACTACTTCCGCAGCTCGATGACGGTCTTGCCGATGCGGATCGGCGCGCCCAGCGGAACCGGCGTCGGGGTGGTCAGGCGGGTCCGGTCGAGATACGTGCCGTTGGTGGACCCGAGGTCCTCGACGATCCACTGGCCGTCACGGTCCGGGTAGATCCTGGCATGCCTGCTGGAGGCGTAGTCGTCGTCAAGGACGATCGTCGAGTCGTGCGCCCGGCCGAGGGTGATGGTCTGGCCCTGCAGCGCGACGGTCGTGCCCGTGAGCGTGCCCTCCGAGACGACCAGCTTGGTGGGGGCGCCGCGGCGCTGGCGGCCGCCGCCCCCCTGCTGGCGCTGCTGCGGCGGCGCGGCCTGCTGCCGGGCCGCCTGGCGACCGCCCTCACGGCGCGAGCCGCGCTGCGTGACACGCGTCCCGAACAGGTCGCTGCGGATGACCTGGACGGCCACGATCACGAACAGCCACAGAACGGCCAGGAAACCCAGCCGCATGACCGTCAGGGTCAGCTCTGACATTGCCCCCGCTTCACCCTTCGGCTTGCCGGTAAATGATGGTGGTGCTGCCCACGACGATCCGCGAGCCGTCGCGGAGCGTAGCGCGGGTGGTGTGCTGCCCGTCTACCACGATGCCGTTGGTAGACCCGAGATCCTGGATCGTCGAGGGCGTTCCGGTCCGGATCTCACAGTGCCGGCGCGATACGCCGGGGTCGTCGATCCGCACATCGGCGTCGGTGCTGCGGCCCAGCACCAGCGTCGGGCGGGAGATCTGGTGGCGATTGCCGTTGATCTCAATCCAGCGCCGTACTTGCGCGCCCGGGAGGGCGCCGGCACCCGGACCCTGCGGGCGGCCCGCCGGTGCCGGGGCACCACCGCGGCCCGCGCCCGCGCCGGGCGGCGGCGCGGCGGGCATGGGAGGGGCGCCCGGGGCGCCCGAGGGGCCCTGCGGGCCGCCGTAGCCCCCGCGGGGGCCCTGGCCGGCGCTCGTGGGGCCGCCGCCGGGGCCCGCGGGGCCGCCGGGGGCGTGGTCGGGGGTCTGCGAGGTGCTGGACGCCAGCGTGCGGCTGCGCACCCGGTACAGGCCCGTGTCGAGGTCCTCGGCCTTCTCCAGGTGGACCTTGATCGGCCCCATGAAGCTGTAGCGCTGCTGCTTCGCGTACTCGCGCACCATGCCGGACAGCTCGTCGCCGAGCTGTCCCGAGTAGGGGCTCAGGCGCTCGTAGTCGGGGGCGCTGAGCTCCACGATGAAATCGTTCGGTACGACGGTCCGCTCGCGGTTCCAGATCGTCGCGTTGTTGTCGCACTCCCGCTGGAGGGCGCCCGCGATCTCGACAGGCTGGACCTCGGACTTGAACACCTTGGCGAAGGTGCCGTTGACCAGACCTTCAAGTCGCTGCTCGAACTTCTTCAGGACTCCCATGGGGCACCTCCTCCGTCGTTCTCATCCTCGTACTGCTTACTGATCGTATCCACGCGCCGGGAAATCAGCTGGTTCCCCCTGTCTGCCCAGACCACGAGTGTCGCCTCTCACAAGGCATGCCCGCACCGCTCTTGAGGGATCCTCCGGGTTCCTTCAGGGATGCACCGGAGTCCCGCCCGGGGCCCTGCCGCCGATCCTCAGGGATCGTTCAGGGGTTCCCGCGGGAACCGACGCGACAACGCCTGCCCGGGTTGACCCGGGGCCGTATGGGCTCCGCTCCATCCGCGCTTCCTCCCGCGCTCCTTCCCGACTCCGGCACCCCTCTTAACAGGGATCGTAGAGGGGGTCTCAGGCCAGTGTCCCGCACGTGGCTGTGGACCTTGGAGGAGGACTTGACGGGGGGCTTGGTTGCGTCCGGCGGCGGTTCGGCCGGGACGGGGAGCCAGGACGGGGTGCCGGGCCGGCGGTCCTTCCGGGTCCGGCCGGTCCCGTCCTCCCTGGTCGCCCCGGCACCGGCGCCCGGCGGGTGCCCGACGGGTGCCCGTCAATACAGATGTGAATCCACCCTCCGCAGCGTGCTAATCTTCTGGATGTCGGAAGGCGCTCGCACCACACAGTGAGAGACCCAAAGACAACACCCATGCGCGGGTGGCGGAATAGGCAGACGCGCTGGATTCAGGTTCCAGTGCCCGAAAGGGCGTGGGGGTTCAACTCCCCCCTCGCGCACAAGCGAAAGACCCCAGCTTAGCTGGGGTCTTTCTGCGTTTGAGGGTGGCTGGGGCGGGGTCGGCTCGGGGCGGTCGGAGTCGTGGCCGGGTGCGGTGGCCGGGTGCGGCGGCCAGGTCTGGTGGCCGGTCCGGTGGCTGGGCGTGGGCGGTCGTCGAAGAGGTCTGGACCTTCTGGCGGTGATGTATGTCACCGCGAGGCGGGAGGAACGCCTGCGGCGGGTGGCTCCGCGAAGTTATCCACAGGCTGTGACGGGGCTTCGCCCACGGCGGTACGGTCGATGCCAGTTGATGTTCGCGGCGCCGGGCGTACGACCACGCGGGGCGCGCGGACGCCGGAACTCGGGGGGATGGCGTGACTGAGACAACGGACACACCTGGGACGGCGGGCACGTCCGGAGCGGTGCGCCTGCCTGGGACGGTGGGCACGTCCGGGACGGCGGGCGGGGCTGGCGCGAGCGTCGTGGGAGCGGTGCCCGAGCCGCGCGAAGCGAGCGGAGCCCGACGGCTCCCGCACGTCGACGGATTCGCGCGACGGGCCGCACACGGCGCCGCCGGGCACCCGCACCCCAAGCAGGAGGGCAAGGCCCACCGGGACCGCGTCCCCCGCTCCGCGCACGCCACGTACGCGGCGGACGACCACCGCCCTGACCCGGTCTCCGTCATAGAGGACACCAACCGAGGCCGACTCCCCGACCTCACCCCGATCCGCGTCGGCAGAATGGCCGCCTCGCCCTTCGCTTTCCTGCGCGGCACCGCCGGACTCATGGCGTACGACCTCGCGCGCACCCCCGTCACCGGCATCGGCGCCCAGATCTGCGGCGACGCCCACGCCGCCAACTTCGGCCTGTACGCGGACGCGCGCGGCGGCCTCATCATCGACCTCAACGACTTCGACGAGACGGTGCACGGCCCCTGGGAATGGGACGTCAAGCGCCTCGCCACCTCACTCGTCCTCGCCGGCCGCGAGGCGGGCGCCACCGAGGACGCGTGCGAGGAAGCGGCCTACGACGCCGTCGGCGCCTACCGCCGCACGATGCGGCTCCTCGCGAAACTCCCCGTCCTCGACGCGTGGAACGCGATAGCCGACGAAGAGCTGGTCTCCCACACCGACGCGCGCGACCTGCTCGGCACCCTCGACCGCGTCTCCGAAAAGGCACGGCAGAACACGAGCGCCCGCTTCGCCGCCAAGTCCACCGAACCCGTCCCCGACGCGGACACGGACCCGGGAGGCGTCACCCCCCGCCGCTTCATTGACGCACCCCCCGTGCTGCGCCGCGTCCCGGACGCCGAAGCGGCGGCAGTGGCCCTGGCCCTCGGCGCGTACCGGAGCACGCTGCCGGAGGACCGGCTGCCCCTGCTCGCGCGGTACTCGCTCCAGGACGTGGCCTTCCGCGTCGTCGGCACCGGCAGCGTCGGACTGCGCTCCTACGTCGTGCTGCTCCTGGATCACCGGGGCGAGCCACTGGTGCTCCAGGTCAAGGAGGCCTCCCCGTCCGTGCTGCTGCCCCACCTGCCGACCGCCGGCTTCAAGGAGCAGGAGGCCGTCCACGAAGGCCGCCGCGTCGTGCTCGGCCAGAAGCGCATGCAGGTGGTCAGTGACTTCCTGCTCGGCTGGACGACGATATCCGGACGGCCCTTCCAGGTAAGGCAGTTCAGGAACCGTAAGGGCAGCGTGGACCCCGCCGCGCTCGCCGCCGACCAGCTCGACGACTACGGCCGCATGACCGGCGCCCTGCTCGCCCGCGCCCACGCGCACAGCGCCGACCCCCGGCTCATCGCCGGCTACTGCGGCAAGAACGACGAGCTGGACGAGTCGGTGACCCGCTTCGCCGTGACCTACGCCAACCAGACGGAGGCGGACCACGCGCGCCTGGTGGAAGCGGTGCGGGGTGGACGGATCGAGGCTGAGACGGGGGTTTGAGGGCGGGGGTGACCCGTGGCCTACGCTGGACAGGTGACGACCCCGGAAGCCGAGCCGACGCAGCCCGAGACGCCCGAAGGGCCGAGCGAGGCCTCTGCCGAGGCCTCTGCGGGACCGCACGGGGATGCCGGTGCGCGGCCTGAGGAGCGCCTCGAAAAGGCCGTGCGGGCCGCCGAGCAGGCGTTGATCGAGTACGAGATCGCGGTGGAGACGTTCCGGGTCGAGGTGGAGAACTTCTCCCGGCTGCACCATCAGAAGCTCGGCCCGATGTACGCGCGCCTCGACGAGCTGGACGCGCGGATCGCGGAGGCCGTGGCGGCGCGGTCCGGTGACCCGGAGGACCGGCGCAAGGCGGACGAGGCGCGGGCGCGGGTGCTGCCGATGCCGGACGTGGCGGAGCTGTTCCACGGCTGGATGGACGGCGACGGGCTGTCGTCGGAGGCCGCAGCGATGCTGACCGATCAGTCGGTGCGGCCGCCGCAGCGGGTGCGGCCGAGCGACGAGGCCCGCAAGCTGTACCGCGACCTGGCCCGCAAGGCGCACCCCGACCTGGCGCAGGACGAGGCGGAGCGGGTGCGCAGGGACGAGTTCATCGCCCGTGTCAACGCGGCGTACGGGCGCGGTGACGAGGCGTTGCTGCGGGAGCTGCTCGAGGAGTGGAACGCGGGGCCGGTGCCCGAGGAGCGGCGCCCCAGTCCCAGCGAGGAGCTGTACGCCCGGCTCGAGTGGCTGGCGCAGCGCAAGGAGCTGCTTTCGGTGGTCGCGCACGAGCTGGAGGAGAGCGCGATCGGCGCGATGCTGAAGCTGGCGCCGGACGACCCCGACCGGCTCCTCGAAGAGGTCGCCGAGCAGCTGCTCGCGCAGGTGGCCGAGCGTGAGGCGGAGCTGGAGCGGCTCACCGCGTAGTCCGGGGCCGGTTGCCTGTGGTCCGTCCTCCGTTGCGCGTGGTCCGTTGCGCGTGGCCGGTAGTACGTGGCCCGTGGCCGGGCGGCGGGGGCGCGTCGGCCGGGTCGCGTCGGCCGGTTCGGTGCGGGTGGGCGGCCCGGGGGCGGGGCGGTCGGGTAGCGTCGGGGGCATGCAATTCGGATCTGGTGTGCCCACGGTCGGGGTCGACAGTCTCTCGGACGGAGACTTCCTGCTGGACGTCCGTGAGGACGATGAGTGGCAGGCGGGTCACGCGGCGGATGCGCTGCACATTCCGATGAGTGACTTCGTGGCGCGTTTCGGGGAGTTGACCGAGGCGGCGCCGCAGGACGGCAGGGTGCATGTCATCTGCCGGTCCGGGGCTCGTTCGGCGCAGGTGACGATGTACCTCGTGCAGCAGGGCATCGACGCGGCGAACGTGGACGGCGGGATGCAGGTCTGGGAGGCCTCCGGGAAGCCGGTTGTCGATGACAAGGG
The DNA here is from genome assembly GCF_042740445.1 of Streptomyces sp. NPDC059003. Classification (NCBI taxonomy): domain Bacteria; kingdom Bacillati; phylum Actinomycetota; class Actinomycetes; order Kitasatosporales; family Streptomycetaceae; genus Streptomyces; species Streptomyces sp. NPDC059003. Next base: position 36,014 of record NZ_JBHYJH010000035.1, read on the forward strand.
GCAGCCCGGCACGGTGATCTAGGCCGTCGCCTCCTGCGGAGGGTGCGGCCGGGGCCCCCCGGGGGGACGGCCGCGGGTCAGCCGAGGGTGTGGGCGGCGAGGAGGTCGCCGAGGGCTTCTTCGTGCGCCGCCGCCGGGCCGAGTGACAGCTCCAGGTGTTTGGCCCAGGCGTGGTAGCGGTGCAGGGGGTAGTCGGTGTCGGCGCCGAAGCCGCCGTGCAGGTGCTGTGCGGTCTGGACGAGTCGGCGTACGCTCTCCGCCGCCCAGATCTTGGCCACCGCGACGTCTCCGGATGCCGGCAGGGGGCCGCCGTTGCCCGCGCTCGTGCGGTCCGGTGAGCTGAGGCGCCAGGCGGCCTGCCAGAGGGTGGCCTCCATGGCGCGCAGGTCGATGTAGCGGTCGGCCGCCTGGACCGCGACGGCCTGGAACGTGGCGATGGGGTGGCCGAACTGCTCGCGCTTGCTGGTGTATGCGCTGGTCATGCTCAGCACGCGGTCACCGAGTCCGAGCGCGAGCGCGCAGGTGCCGGTGGTGAGCAGGTTGCGGAGGAAGTCCCAGGCCCCGTCGGCGGTGATGACGTCGCGGGCCCGGACGCGTACGGAGTCCAGGCGCAGTTCGCCGAGGCGTTCGCCGTTGGTGGAGATCTGCTCGGCGAGGGTGAGGCCGGGGTGGGCGCGGGGCACGAGCGCGAGGACGGTGCGGCCTTCGGGGGCGGTGGCGGGTACGACGGTGAGGTCGGCGTTGTGCGCCCAGGGCACGCCGGTCTGGAGGCCGTCGAGGAGCCAGTGGTCGCCGTGAGGGTGGGCGGTGACGGCGAGTTCGGCGCCGTCGTGTCCGGTGCGGCCGTGGGCGGCGACGGTGAGGACGAGTTCGCCGCGTCCGGCGCGGGGGAGGACGTGCTGCTTCAACTCGGCGCCGCCGTGGGCCCCTACGGCGTACGCGGCGGCGCTGGACTCCAGGAGCGGGACGCGGGCGAGCACCTTCGCCGATTCGCGCAGGACCAGGCAGAGCGCGATGGGATCGAGGGCGGAGCCACCGTACTCGGGCCCGAGGAGCAGGCTGAGCAGGTCGGCGTCGGCGAGCTTGGCCCACAGGGCGCGGTCGAAGTCGTCGGCGACGGCACCGGGGGTGAGGGCGGGGCTGGGCACGCCGTCGGGTGCCACGTCGGCGAAGAGGGTCCTGGCCGCTTCGCGTGCGGCTTGCTGTTCTTCGGTGAAGGTGAAGTCCACTGTCTGTCCTTCCGCGCACCGGCCGTTGGCGTTCCCGCACACCCAGGGTTTCTGACGGGTCGTCAAGATAGAACAGGTTCTACGGGAAGGGAACAGACGCTGCGCGGACGGCGGACGGCGGACGGCGGACGGCGGTCAGGGAGGGCAGGGGCCGCGAGGCGGGGAGGGCCGGGGTCAGCGGTCGAAGTCCAGCTCCACCTTGTCCGTGGTGGGATGCGACTGGCACGCCAGTACGTAGCCCGCCTCGGTCTCCTCCGGCTCCAGGGCGAAGTTACGGTCCATCCGCACGTCGCCCGAGACCTTGAAGGCGCGGCAGGTGCCGCACACGCCGCCCTTGCAGGCGAACGGCGCGTCCGCGCGGTTGCGCAGCACGGTGTCGAGCAGGGACTCCCCGGCGCGCACCGGCCAGGTGCCGGAGCGTCCGTCGAGGGTGACGGTGACCGTGCTGTGCTCGGGGGCCGGGACCAGGGCGGGGGCGGCGGGGACGTCGTCCACGTGGAATATCTCCTCGTGGATGCGGCGTCGCTGCACACCCAGGGCGCGCAGCGTTCGCTCCGCGCTCTGCACCAGGCCGAGGGGGCCGCACAGGAACCAGCCGTCGACCTTCTCGACCGGCAGCAGCGCGGGCAGCAGCAGCGCGAGCCGCTCCTGGTCCAGGCGCCCGGAGGTGAGCCCGGCCTGCTGCTCCTCCCGGGAGAGCACCGTCACGAGCTGGAACCGGTCCGGCCAGCGGTCCTTCAGGTCGGCGACCTCTTCCAGGAACATGGTGGACGCCGTGGTGCGGTCGCTGCGGATGAGGCAGAACTCGGCTTCCGGCTCGCGCTCCAGGAGGGTGGTGGCGATGGAGAGCACCGGCGTGATGCCGCTGCCGCCGACCACCGCGGCGTACCGCCCGGGCGCGGGGTCCAGGGTGAAGCGGCCCGCCGGGGTCATCACCTCGAGCTCGTCGCCCGCTGCGACCTCCTTGTGCGCGTACGTGGAGAAGGCGCCGCCTTCCACCACGCGCACGCCGACGCGCAACTCGGAGGGCTCCGCGGTGTCCTGGGGGCCGGGCGCCGGGGAGCAGATGGAGTACGTGCGCCGGATCTCCTCGCCGTCGACGACGCGGCGGATGGCGAGGTGCTGGCCGGGTGCGTAGCGGTACTCGTCGCGCAGGGCCGGGGGGATGGCGAAGGTGAGGGCCACGGAGTCGTCGGTGAGCCGCTCGACCGCCGCCACGCGGAGCGGGTGGAAGCGCGCCATCACAACTCCTTGAAGTGGTCGAACGGTTCGCGGCAGCTGACGCAGCGGCGCAGGGCCTTGCAGGCCGTCGACGAGAAGCGGCTGAGCAGTTCGGTGTCGGTGGAGCCGCAGTGCGGGCAGCGGACCGTGAGGGTGAGCGGGACCGGTCCCTCGGCCGTGTGCGGGCGCGGCGGGGCGATGCCGAACTCGGCCAGTTTGCGGCGGCCTTCCGCGCTGATGTCGTCCGTGGACCAGGCGGGGGAGAGCACCGTGCGCACGGAGACGTCCGCCATGCCGTGCTCGTGCAGGACCTGCTCTATGTCGGCGGTCATGGCCTCTATGGCGGGGCAGCCCGTGTACGTCGGGGTCAGTTCGACCTCGACGCGGCCCGGGCCGCTGACGTGGACGGCACGGAGCACGCCGAGCTCGGCCAGGGTCAGGACCGGCAGCTCGGGGTCGGGCACCGATCCTGCCAGGGCGCGGAGCTCCGCTTCGAGCGGGGTGGGCGCGGTGGTCACCATGACGCCCCCGGGTGGCTGCGGTGCAGATGCTGCATTTCGGCGAGCATGCGGCCGAAGGACTCCGTGTGCAGGCCCTCGCGGCCTGCGCCCGCCGTCCACGCTCCGCCCTGCGGTCCGTCGGGGACGGTGAGCGTCGCCCTCTCGATCACCGCGGTGACCGTCGAGGTCCAGCTGTCCCGCATGGCCCCCCGGTCGAGGTCCAGGCCCGGCACCGGCCGGAACAGCTCGTCGGTGAACCGCCACAGCGCGTCGAGGCCGCGCTGCATCCGCTCGTGGCTCTCGGGCGTGCCGTCGCCGAGGCGCAGCGTCCACTGCTCGGCGTGGTCCTGGTGGTAGGCGACTTCTTTGGCGGCCTTCGCGGCCAGGGGCGCCAGGTCGCTGTCGGTGTCCGCGAGTTGGCCGTACAGCAGGCCTTGGTAGACCGAGAAGTACAGCTGGCGGGCGATGGTGTGGGCGAAGTCGCCGTTCGGCTGCTCGACCAGCTGGACGTTGCGGAAGGCGCGCTCCTCGCGCAGATACGCCAGTTCGTCCTCGTCGCCGGCCAGTGACAGCAGGACGCGGGCCTGGCCGAGGAGGTCCAGGGCGATGTTCGCCAGGGCGACTTCTTCTTCGAGGACGGGGGCGTGGCCCGCCCACTCTCCCAGGCGGTGCGAGAGCACCAGTGCGTCGTCGCCCAGGGCGAGGGCCGCGGCGTCGGTGGCGCGGGGTGCGGGGGTCACCGGGGTCACAGGTGCTTCACTCCTTCCGGGATCTCGTAGAACGTCGGGTGGCGGTAGGGCTTGTCGGCCGCCGGGTCGAAGAAGGAGTCCTTCTCGTCCGGTGAGGACGCGGTGATCTCGGCGGAGGGCACGACCCAGATCGAGACGCCCTCGTTCCTGCGGGTGTACAGGTCGCGGGCGTTGCGCAGGGCCATTTCGGCGTCCGGCGCGTGCAGGCTGCCCGCGTGGGTGTGGGACAGGCCGCGGCGTGAGCGCACGAACACTTCCCACAGCGGCCAGTCGGTCGAGCTGCTCATGCGGTCGCCTCCCCGTGGGTGGTGTGCGCGTCGTGGCCGCCCCTGTGGGCGTCGCCGCTCTTGTGGGTGTCGTGCTTGGCGGCGTACGCGGCTGCCGCGTCGCGCACCCAGGCGCCGTTCTCGTGGGCCCTTCTGCGCTGCGTGATGCGCTGCTCATTGCACGGGCCGTTGCCCTTGAGGACCGACCAGAACTCGCTCCAGTCGATGGGGCCGAAGTCGTGCTGCCCCCGCTCCTCGTTCCAGCGCAGCTGGGGGTCGGGCAGGGTCAGGCCGAGGGACTCGGCCTGGGGGACGCAGATGTCCACGAAGCGCTGGCGCAGCTCGTCGTTCGAGTGGCGCTTGATCTTCCAGGTCATGGACTGCTCCGAGTGCGACGACTCGGCGTCCGGGGGGCCGAACATCATCAGGGAGGGCCACCACCAGCGGTTCACGGCGTCCTGGGCCATTTCGTGCTGGGCCGGCGTGCCGCGGCTGAGGGCGAGCAGGAGCTCGTACCCCTGGCGCTGGTGGAAGGACTCCTCCTTGCAGATGCGGACCATCGCGCGGGCGTACGGGCCGTACGAGCAGCGGCAGAGGGGGACCTGGTTGGTGATCGCCGCGCCGTCCACGAGCCAGCCGATGGCGCCGACGTCCGCCCAGGTCAGCGTCGGGTAGTTGAAGATCGACGAGTACTTCTGGCGGCCCTCGTGCAGCTTGTCGAGCAACTCGTCGCGGCCCGTGCCGAGGGTCTCCGCCGCGCTGTACAGATACAGGCCGTGGCCGGCCTCGTCCTGGACCTTGGCCATCAGGATGGCCTTGCGGCGCAGCGAGGGGGCGCGCGTGATCCAGTTCGCCTCCGGCTGCATGCCGATGATCTCGGAGTGGGCGTGCTGCGCTATCTGGCGCACGAGCGTGGCGCGGTAGGCGTCGGGCATCCAGTCGCGCGGCTCGATGCGCTCGTCCGCCGCGACCGCCGCGTCGAAGGCGGACTCAAGCAGGGCGGTGTCCCCCGCGCCGGACGCGCGCTCGTCCTGCGCCGTGCCGGGCGTCTGGTGCGCTGTCGCCATCTCGGTCCCCCTCGACCTCGGGCAGTTCTCGGCGTCTTCTCGGGTCTTTCCGGCCAGCCGACCGACCGATCGTTCGGTTCGCTGGAATTCAATGGTGCGGCGCCCCGCCATAAGGTGTCAACCCTGTGGATAACCTCCGGGACGCTGTGCCCGGCGGGCGGGCCTGAGTACCGTTCCGGCGGCAGGGTTCGGCGCGGCATCGGGAAACGGGGCGGAATGGACACGTACGACGAGGGCCCGCCTGGTGGGCCCGTCGGGTCCGACGGGCCCACCAGGTCCTCTGCGCCGGACCGGGGCGACGGGTCCCTTGTGTCGGATGGGTTCGATGGGGCGGATGTGCCGGACGGGCCCGACGCGTCCCCTGCCCCGGACGGGCCCGACGCGTCCCCTGCCCCGGGTGGGCCCGACGCGTTCCCTGCGCCGGACGAGGATCCGGCTGCGGAGGGCGCGCGAGCGGCGCCGGTGTCAGGTGGTGCTGGTGAGGCGCCCCCGCCGGACAGCGCCGGCCGCACCGGCATCGCCGCCCTCCCCCGCGGCTACCAGCTCGCCGCCGCTCTCGCCCTCGCGGTGATCGTCGCCGCCGTCGGCGTACACGTCGGAATGCTCTTCCTCCACGTCGCCCCGGCGAACACCGTGAGCAAGGAGCACGGGAAGGCCATCGACGACTGGGTCTATCCCGAGTTCGAGCAGAACTGGAAGCTGTTCGCGCCCAATCCGCTGCAGCAGAACGTCGCGGTGCAGGCCCGCGCGCAGATCCGCACCGCGGACGGCGGCAGCCGCACCACGCGCTGGTACGACCTGTCGGCACAGGACGGCGCCGCCATCGACCACAACCTGCTGCCCAGCCACACCCAGCAGAACGAACTGCGCCGCGCCTGGGACTTCTTCCTGTCCACGCACGACGCGCAGAATCGTCCCACCGGTCTGCGCGGCGAGTTGTCCGAGCGCTACATCCGCCGCATCGTGCTGCTGCGCGTCCACCGGCAGGACCCGCTCGCGTCCGGTGACAAGATCGACCAGGTGCAGATCCGGTCCCGGACCACGAACGTGCCGCCGCCGAAGTGGAGCGACGAGAAGGTCGACACCAGGCCCACGCTGCGGGTGCTGCCGTGGTGGACGGTGGCGCCCGGCGACCTGCCGCTGACCGACGCCTCTCGCGCGCGGCAGGACATCGCCGCCGAAGGGAGCGCCCGGTGACCCGTCTCGACCCGCTCGCGCGGGGCCTTCAGCGCGTCACGTCCGGCGCCCTCGGGCCGTACCAGACCGCGGTGATCCGCATCGGCTTCTCCGCGACGTGGCTGCTGTTCCTGTTGCGCGAACTGCCGCACAGGAACGAGCTGTACGGGCCCGACGGCCCGTGGGGCTGGGACATGGCCCGGCAGCTCATCGACGACAACGGCGCCTTCACGGTCCTCATGTGGTCCGACTCGGGGGCCTGGTTCCAGCTCGTCTACGGGTTCGCCGTGCTCACCAGCGCCCTGCTGCTCCTCGGCTGGCGCACGCGCACCATGTCCGTGCTGTTCATGGTCGGCGTCCTGTCGCTGCAGAACCGCAGCATCTTCATGGGCGACGGCGGCGACAACGTCATCCATCTGATGGCGATCTACCTGGTGTTCACGCGGTGCGGTCAGGTCTGGTCCCTGGACGCGCGCCGCGCCGCACGCGCGCGTGCCGGGCACGGCGACGGTTCCGACGGGGGTGCCCGCCCCGACCGCGTCGGCCCGGTGCTGTGGTGGACGCTGGGGCTTGCGCTGTCCGTCGCGACGTTCGCGGGTGAGCTCCGGCCGTTCTGGCTGGTGTTCTTCTGGAGCCTCTGGGGCGCGCACGGCCTGTGGTGGGCGGTCGGGCGGCGCGCGCCACGGGGCGCGGGGCGGCTGCTGCTCGACGTCGTCGCCAACCTCGCGCACAACGCCGCCCTCCTCGTGATCATGATCGAGGCGTGTCTGATCTACGCGACGGCCGGCTGGTACAAGATCCAGGGCAGCCGCTGGCAGGACGGCACCGCCGTCTACTACCCGCTGCACCTCGACGCGTTCTCGCCGTGGCCCGCCCTTTCCGAGCTGCTCGCCTCGCACGGCGTCATGGTGATGCTCGTGACGTACGGGACGGTCGCCGTGCAGGTCGCCTTCCCGTTCACGCTGCTCAACCGGCGCGTCAAGAACGTCCTGCTGACCCTGATGATCATCGAGCACGCGGTCATCGCGGTCGTCCTCGGGCTGCCGTTCTTCTCGCTCGCGATGATCGCGGCCGACGCGGTGTTCCTGCCCACGTCCTTCCTGCGGCGGCTCGGCGGCTGGGCGGCACGCGCGCGTGGAGGGCTGATTTCCCGCTCTCCCCTCGCGCGGCTCTCCCGCAAGGACGCCGTGCCGGGGCCGCGCCCTGGGGCCGGTGAGCGTGCGCAGGAGGGGGCCGAGCACGCGCGCGTAGGCTTCGGTGCATGAGCGGTACGGGTGAGGGCGGCGGTCTTGGAACGGCGGACGCGGTACGTGTGTGGCGGGGGCTCGCCGAGACGTCCGTGCTGCTCGACGGCTTCCACGCCCTCAAGCACGCGGTGCGCTTCGGCGCGCGTGTCCCGGTGGCCCTGACTGCCGACAAGGCCGCCGTTCTCGCGCTCGCGCAGGACCTCGCGCCCGACGTCACGGGCGCCCTCGACGCGCTGCTCGCCGAGACCGACGAGGCCACGCTGCGCGCCCTCGTGCCGCGGCTGCACCCCACGGCGGTGGCCGCCCTGGCGGTACGCCCGTCCCGCGCGGCCCAGCTGGAGGCCCTTGCCCGGCTGCCCAGGACCGCGCCCGTCATCGTCCTCGACGAGCCGCGCAACCTCGGCAACGCGGGGGCGGTGATCCGGCTCGCGGCGGGCTTCGGTGCGACGGGCGTGGTGACGACCGGCACGCTCGACCCCTGGCACCCCACGGTCGTCCGGGGCGGCGCGGGGCTGCACTTCGCCACGACCGTGGAGCGCATGGACGTCGACGAACTCCCTGAAGGGCCGGTGTTCGCCCTCGACGCCGAGGGTGACGACATCCGCGGCTTGAAGGTCCCCGACGACGCCGTGCTGGCCTTCGGGTCCGAGCGCAGCGGCCTGTCGGCCCGGCTGCGCGCCCGCGCCGAGCACCTGGTGTCCCTGCCGATGCGGCCGCAGGTGTCGAGCTACAACCTGGCGACGAGCGTCGGCATGACGCTCTTCCACTGGTCGTCGGCCGCGTGGTCCCCGTCCGCGGGCGGGCCCCCGGGAGCGGGGGCCTGAGCCGTCCGCTCCCGTAGGACCGCTGTTCCTGAGGGATCGCTGTTCCCGAGGGACCGCTGCCCCGAGGGGGCGCCGGCCTACACCTCCCGGCGGATCTCCACCACCCGGAAGCGGTTGGCGACGAACGCGCTGTCGCACAGCGCGGCGTTCGCCGCCGGGTTGCCGCCCGAGCCGTGGAAGTCCGAGAACGCAGCCGTCTGGTTCACATACACGCCACCCGTCAGGTTCAGCGACAGCTGGGCGCTCTCCTCCAGGCAGGTCTCCTCGATCGCCGTGGCCACCTCCTGGGAGGTGGTGTACGCGCCGACGGTCATCGCGCCCTTCTCGCGCACCGTGCGCCGCAGCAGCTTCACGGCGTCCCCGGCGGAGTCCACGGCGACGGCGAACGACACCGGGCCGAAGCACTCGCTCAAGTACGCCGCCTCGGCGTCCGGCTTCGCCCCGTCCAGCTTCACGATCACCGGCGTGCGCACCACGGCGTCCGGGAACTCCGGGTTGGTGATCTCCCGTGAGGGCAGGGCGACTTCGCCGATGCCGGGCGCGGCGTCCAGGCGGGCCTTCACGTCCGGGTTGACCAGCGCGCCCAGGACGCCGTTGGCCCGGGCGTCGTCACCGAGCAGGCCGTTCACCGCGCCCGCGAGGTCCGACACCACCTCGTCGTAGGACTTCTCGCCCGCGTCCGTCGTGATGCCCTCGCGGGGGATCAGCAGGTTCTGCGGGGTCGTGCACATCTGGCCGCTGTACAGCGACAGGGAGAAGGCCAGGTTCGACAGCATGCCCTTGTAGTTGTCGGTCGACTCGATGACGACCGTGTTGACGCCGGCCTTCTCCGTGTAGACCTGGGCCTGGCGGGCGTTGGTCTCCAGCCAGTCGCCGAAGGCCGTCGAGCCCGTGTAGTCGATGATCTTGACTTCGGGGCGGACGGCGAGGGTCTTGGCGATGCCCTCCCCGGGGCGCTCGGCGGCCAGCGCCACCAGGTTCGGGTCGAAGCCGGCCTCGGCGAGGGCCTCGCGGGCCACCCGCACGGTCAGGGCGAGCGGCAGCACCGCGCGCGGGTGCGGCTTGACCAGGACCGCGTTGCCCGTGGCCAGGGAGGCGAACAGGCCCGGGTAGCCGTTCCACGTCGGGAAGGTGTTGCAGCCGATCAGGAGCGCGATGCCGCGGCCGACCGGCGTGAAGCGCTTGTCGAGGACCAGCGGGTCACGCTTGCCCTGGGGCTTGGTCCACTCCGCGGCGCCGGGGGTGCGGGCCTGCTCCGCGTACGCGTACGCCACTGCTTCCAGGCCGCGGTCCTGGGCGTGGGGGCCGCCCGCCTGGAACGCCATCATGAAGGCCTGGCCGCTGGTGTGCATGACCGCGTGCGCGAACTCGTGGGTCCGCGCGCTGATGCGGGACAGGATCTCCAGGCAGACCGCGGCGCGCACTTCGGCGCCCGCGTCGCGCCAGGCGCGCAGTCCGGCGCGCATCGCGGGCAGCAGCGCGTCCACGTCCGGGTGCGGATACGTGATGCCCAACTCGGGGCCGAAGGGGGAGACTTCGGCGCCCGTCCAGTCGTCCGTGCCCGGCTGGTCGAGGTCGAAGCGGCTGTTCAGGAGGGCTTCGAAGGCGGCCTTGCCTTCGGGCAGGCTCAGGCTGCCGTTCTCCCCGTAGGCCTTGGGGTGCTCGGGGTGGGGCGACCAGTACGCGCGCGTGCTGATGGCTTCCAGGGCCTGGTCAAGGGTGGGCCGGTGCTTGGCGATCAGCTGGTGCGCGGTGAGTTCGGCGGCCATGACGGACCAACTCCTCGTCGAGCCAGCTCTCCTTCGAGCCGGCGGCTGGGCAGGGGCAGTGCGGGAAAAGCTGGACAGAGCTAGAGTAACCGAACGATCGGTCGGGACAAGGGGGTCTGCCGAAGCTGTGGAAAACCTTGCTGTGGACAACCCCTCCGGCCACCCCGGGCCCCTGGCCGACACTCCTGTGCGGGAGGATCGCGAGCATGACAGCACTCGAGCTCAGCAGCCCCGTCGCCGTGGTCGGCGCCGGCACCATGGGCCAGGGCATCGCCCAGGTCGCGCTGGTGGCGGGCCATCCGGTGCGGCTGTACGACGCCGTGCCCGGCCTCGCGAAGACGGCGGCCGCCGCGATCACCGCCCGCCTGGACCGGCTCGTGGAGAAGGGCAGGCTCGACGCGGACGCCCGTGCCGCGGCGGCCCGGCGCCTCCAGGTCGCCGAGAGCCTCGCCGAGCTCGCCGGCTGCGGGCTCGTCATCGAGGCCGTCATCGAGCAACTGGACGTCAAGCAGCAGCTGTTCCAGGACCTGGAGGAGGTCGTCGCCGAGGACTGCCTGCTGGCCACGAACACCTCGTCCCTGTCCGTGACCGCCGTCGCCGGTGCGCTGACCAGGCCCGGGCGCCTCGTCGGGCTGCACTTCTTCAACCCCGCGCCGCTGCTGCCCCTCGTCGAGGTCGTCAGCGGCTTCGCGACGGACGCGGCGGCCGCCACGCGCGCGTACGACACCGCCGAGGCCTGGGGCAAGACACCGGTGCGCAGCGCCGACACCCCCGGGTTCATCGTCAACCGCATCGCCCGCCCCTTCTACGCCGAGGCGCTGCGGGTGTACGAGGAGGGCGTCGCCGACCCGGCCACCATCGACGCCGTCCTGCGCGAGTGCGGGGGCTTCCGGATGGGCCCCTTCGAGCTCACCGACCTCATCGGGCAGGACGTGAACGAGGCCGTCACGCGCTCGGTGTGGGAATCGTTCTTCCAGGACCCCAAGTTCGCGCCGTCCCTCGCCCAGCGCCGCCTCGTCGAGTCGCGCCGCCTCGGCCGCAAGACCGGGCACGGCTGGTACGCGTACGGCGACGGCGCCCCGAAGGCCGAGCCGCACACCGCCGAGCCCGCCGACGCCCCGGACGCGGTCACGGTCTCCGGCGACCTGGTCCACACACGCGTACTGGTCGATCTGATCGAGGAGGCCGGAATCCGGGTCGAGCGCGGGGACGACCCGAGCGCCCCGCTCACCGGCTGGATCAGGCTTCCCAGCGGCGCGCTGCTCGCCCTGGCCGACGGCCAGGCGCCGGATCTCGCCGCCGCGGAACCCCTGATCCAGTTCGACCTGGCCCTCGACTACCGGACCGCGACCCGGATCGCCCTCGCCCCGTCCAGCAGGGCGAGCGAGCGGCAGCTCACAGAGGCGGTCGGCCTCTTCCAGGCGCTCGGCAAGAAGGTCAGCGTCATCGGACAGACCCCGGGGATGATCGTCGCCCGCACGGTGTTCATGCTCGTCGACTTCGCCCTCGACGCCGTCGCCCGTGGCGTGGCGAGCGCCGACGACATCGACACCGCCATGCGCCTGGGCGTCAACTACCCGCGCGGACCCCTCGCCTGGGGCCGGGACCTGACCGCCCACTGGGTGGCCTGCGCCCTCGACGACATGAACGGCGAGTACGGCACGGGGCGCTACGCCCCCTCACTGGCGCTGCGCCGCGCGGCCGCGCGGGAGGAGCACGCATGACCACGGCACGGCGCGACACGTACACCCCGGAGACCCTCCTCGAGGTCGCCGTGCGGGTCTTCAACGAGCGCGGCTACGACGGCACGTCCATGGAGCACCTCTCCAAGGCGGCCGGTATCTCCAAGTCCTCGATCTACCACCATGTCGCGGGCAAGGAGGAGCTGCTGCAGCGCGCGGTGAGCCGCGCCCTCGACGGCCTGTTCGCCGTCCTCACCGAGGAGCACGCGCGCGTGGGCAGGGCGGTGGACCGCCTGGAGCACGTCACGCGCCGCACGGTTGAGGTCCTGGTCTGCGAACTGCCCTATGTGACGCTGCTGCTGCGGGTGCGCGGCAACACCGACACCGAGCGGTGGGCGATGGACCGGCGCAGGGAGTTCGACTACGAGGTCGCCGAGCTGCTCAAGGAGGCCGTCGCGGACGGCGATCTGCGCTCGGACGTCGAACTGCGCCTCGCCACCCGGCTGCTCTTCGGAATGATCAACTCCATCGTGGAGTGGTACCGGCCGGACAGCCGGGGTGCCGCGAACGCGACGGAGGTCGCCGACGCCGTCGTGCAGCTGGCCTTCGCCGGGCTGCGCAAGGACCGCTGACCCTGCCGGTCGGCACGGTCGGCACGGTCGGCACGGACCCCACGGACGGCACGGACCCCACGGACGGCACCGGCCGCACGGCCCGCTGAACGGCGGAGGCGGGGCTCAGCTCTCCGTCTCCAGGTCGTCCTCCTCGAAGACGAGCAGCGTGCGCGTGCTGAGCACCTCCGGCATGGCCTGGAGACGGGTGAGCACCAGCTCGCGCAGCGCGCGGTTGTCCGGCGTGTGCACCAGGAGCAGTACGTCGAAGTCGCCGCTGACCAGGGCGATGTGGGCGGCGCCCGGCAGGGTGCGCAGCTGCTCGCGGACCGTGCGCCAGGTGTTCTGGACGATCTTCAGGGTGATGTACGCCGACGCGCCCTGACCGGCGCGTTCGTGGTTGATGCGGGCGCCGAAGCCGCGGATCACGCGGTCCTCGATGAGGCGGTTGATCCGCGCGTAGGCGTTGGCCCGCGACACGTGGACGCGCTCCGCCACGGACCGTATCGAGGCGCGACCGTCCGTGTGCAGGATCTGCAGGATGTCGCGGTCTATGGCGTCCAGCGGGCGCGGCGGCGGTTCCGGCCGGTCGCCGTCCTGCCTGTCGGCCATTCGTTCAGATGCCATGTCCCCCCGCCTCCTTACCATGGACGTAATGCGTCCATCCCAGGCTGTGGAGAACCGTTTGTCCACAGCCTGGAGGTGCCTGTAGCCAAAATGTGCCGACGACCGAACAATCGGTAGGTGAGGCGCATCACATCGCCGCGCCTCTGTTGCCGCTCCCACGAGGAGACAGCTTCCCTCAGGATCCCTCAGGAGGTGCCGTCATGACGGTCATGGAGCAGCGGGGCGCTTATCGGCCCGCCCCGCCCCCTGCATGGCAGTTCAGGACCGACCCCGCTCCGCTGCTGCCGGACGCGGAGCCGTACCGCGTGCTCGGCACCGAGGCGGCCGCGAAGGCGGCCCCGGAGCTGCTCCTGCGACTCCACGCCGAGCTGGTCCGCGGACGCCGCTACAACACGCAGGCGACGGCCCTCACCAAGCAGGGCAGGCTCGCCGTCTACCCGTCGAGCGCCGGCCAGGAGGCGTGCGAGATCGCCGCCGCGCTCGCTCTGGAGGAGCGGGACTGGCTCTTTCCCAGCTACCGGGACACGCTCGCCGCGGTCGCCCGCGGCCTCGACCCGGTGCGCGCCCTCACCCTGCTGCGCGGCGACTGGCACACCGGGTACGACCCGCGCGAGTACCGCATAGCGCCCCTGTGCACCCCGCTCGCCACCCAGCTGCCGCACGCTGTGGGCCTCGCGCACGCCGCGCGCCTCAAGGGCGACGACGTGGTCGCGCTCGCCATGGTCGGTGACGGCGGCACCAGCGAGGGCGACTTCCACGAAGCGCTGAACTTCGCGGCGGTCTGGCAGGCGCCCGCGGTCTTCCTGGTGCAGAACAACGGCTTCGCGATCTCCGTGCCGCTCGCCAAGCAGACGGCCGCACCGTCCCTCGCGCACAAGGCCGTCGGGTACGGCATGCCGGGCCGCCTGGTCGATGGCAACGACGCCCTCGCGCTGCACGAGGTGATCGGCGAGGCCGTGAGCCGCGCCCGTGAGGGCGGCGGCCCCACCCTCATCGAGGCGGTGACCTACCGCATGGACGCGCACACGAACGCCGACGACGCCACGCGCTACCGCCAGGACGAGGAGGTCGAGGCGTGGCGCGCCCACGACCCGATCCTGCTCCTGGAGCGCGAGTTGACCGCGCGCGGCCTCCTCGACGACGACCACGCGCGCGTGGTGCGCGAGGACGCCGAGGCGATGGCCGCGGACCTGAGGGAGCGGATGAACCAGGACCCCCTCCTCGACCCCATGGACCTGTTCACGCACGTGTACGCGGAGCAGACCTCGCATCTGCGCGAGCAGGCCGAGCAGTTGCGGGCCGAGCTCGAAGCCGAGGGCGAGCACGAGCCGGACGGAGCGCACCGATGACCACTGTCGCCGTGAAACCGGCCACCATGGGGCAGGCCCTCGGCCGCGCCCTGCGCGACGCCCTCGCCGACGACCCCTCGGTGCACGTGCTCGGCGAGGACGTCGGCACGCTCGGCGGGGTCTTCCGGGTCACCGACGGGCTCGCCGCGGAGTTCGGCGACGACCGCTGCACGGACACGCCGCTCGCGGAGGCGGGCATCCTGGGGACGGCGGTCGGCATGGCGATGTACGGGCTCCGGCCCGTCGTCGAGATGCAGTTCGACGCGTTCGCGTACCCCGCCTTCGAGCAGCTGATCTCGCACGTGGCGCGCATGCGCAACCGCACCAGGGGCGCGATGCCCCTGCCGATCACCATCCGCGTGCCGTACGGCGGCGGGATCGGCGGCGTCGAGCACCACAGCGACTCCTCCGAGGCGTACTACATGGCGACGCCCGGCCTGCACGTCGTCACGCCCGCCACCGTCGCCGACGCCTACGGCCTGCTGCGGGCGTCCATCGCCTCCGACGACCCGGTCGTCTTCCTGGAGCCGAAGCGGCTCTACTGGTCCAAGGCCGAGTGGAACCCGGACGCTCCGGAGGCCGTGGCGCCCATCGGCAGGGCGGTGGTGCGGCGCAGCGGGCGCAGCGCCACGCTGATCACGTACGGCCCGTCCGTGCCCGTCTGCCTGGAGGCCGCGGAGGCCGCGCGCGCCGAGGGCTGGGACCTCGAAGTCGTCGACCTGCGCTCGCTCGTGCCGTTCGACGACGCGACGGTGGCCGCGTCGGTGCGGCGCACGGGGCGCGCGGTCGTCGTGCACGAGTCGGGCGGGTTCGGCGGGCCCGGCGGGGAGATCGTCGCGCGGGTCACCGAGCGCTGTTTCCACCACCTGGAGGCGCCGGTGCTGCGGGTCGCCGGATTCGACATCCCCTATCCGCCGCCGATGCTGGAGCGCCACCATCTGCCCGGCGTCGACCGCATCCTGGACGCCGTGGCGCGGCTGCAGTGGGAGGCGGGGAGCTGATGGCGCAGGTCCTGGAGTTCAAGCTGCCCGACCTCGGCGAAGGGCTCACCGAGGCGGAGATCACCCGGTGGCTCGTGCAGGTCGGCGACGTCGTCGAGGTCGACCAGCCCGTCGTCGAGGTGGAGACGGCCAAGGCGATGGTCGAGGTGCCGTGCCCGTACGCGGGGGTCATCACCGCCCGCTTCGGAGAGGAGGGCACGGAACTTCCCGTGGGGGCACCGCTGTTGACGGTCGCCGTCGGAGCGCCCGCCACGGGTGACGGCGCGTCCCTGGCGCCGGGCGGGGACGAGTCGTCGGGGAACGTGCTCGTCGGGTACGGCACGGCGGCGGCACCTGCGCGGCGGCGTCGGGTGCGGGGGCCTGGCGTGGGCGCCGGGGTGCGGGGGGCTGGTGCACAGGGGGCCGGGGAGCCGGTGTCCGGGGTGTTGACGTCCGGGGCATCGGGCTCGGGGGCGTCAGGCTCCGGGGCGACGGGAGCCGGTTCGGCGGGCTCCGGGGCAACAGGTCCGGGTTCGACAGCCCCCGGTTCGACAGCCCCCGGTTCGACGGGTCCTGGTTCGGCGGGCTTCGGGGAGGCGGAGTCCGAGGCGGCTGATCCGGGGCGGGTTCCCGCGCGCGGGGACGGGCCGGTGCCGGTCATCTCCCCCCTCGTACGCAAGCTGGCCCGGGAAAACGATGTGGACCTGCGGGAGTTGGCGGGCTCCGGTCCTGAAGGGCTGATCCTTCGGGCCGACGTCGAGGGCGCGATGCGGGCCTCGCGGACCACGGTGACCGCCGTGGCCGAGCCCGTCGCGACCCCCGCGGCCGGGGAGCGCGTGGCTCCCTCCGGCGGCGGTACGAGGATTCCGCTGCGCGGTGTCCGGGGCGCCGTCGCCGACAAGCTGGCCCGCAGCCGCCGCGAGATACCGGACGCCACCTGCTGGGTCGACGCCGACGCGACGGAACTGATGCACGCGCGCGTGGCGATGAACGCGGCCGGCGGCCCCAAGGTGTCCCTCCTCGCGCTGCTCGCCCGCGTCTGCACCGCCGCCCTCGCCCGCTACCCGGAGCTCAACTCCACGGTGGACGTGGAGGCACGCGAAGTCGTCCAGCTCGACGAGGTGCACCTCGGCTTCGCCGCGCAGACCGACCGCGGACTCGTCGTGCCCGTCGTGCGGGACGCCCACGCGCGCGACACGGAGTCGCTGAGCGCCGAGTTCGGGCGCCTCTCGGAGGCGGCGCGGGCCGGAACGCTGACGCCGCGGGAACTCACCGGGTCCACGTTCACGTTGAACAACTACGGCGTGTTCGGGGTCGACGGCTCCACGCCGATCATCAACCACCCCGAGGCGGCCATGCTGGGCGTCGGCCGGATCGTCGCCAAGCCATGGGTGCATCAGGGGGAGTTGGCGGTGCGGCAGGTCGTCCAGCTGTCGCTCACGTTTGACCACCGGGTGTGCGACGGGGGCACGGCGGGCGGTTTCCTGCGGTTCGTCGCGGACTGCGTGGAGCAGCCCGCGGTGCTGCTGCGGAAGGTGTGACACCACTCCGCAGACGGGGCATGCGGTGCCCACGGGGGTGGCACTGACATCCCGTGCGCCCATACTCGGGGGATGACCTCGCACAGCGCCCCCGACGCGGGCACGGAGCAGGGCGCGGGCCCAGGTGCCGTCGCGTTCGACGCCGTCGCGTTCGATGCCGTCGTGCTCGCCGGTGGCCGGGCGGCGCGGCTCGGCGGCGCGGACAAGCCCGGCGTGCGCGTGGGCGGCCGCGCCCTGCTCGACCACGTCCTCGCGGCCTGCTCCGGCGCCGGGACCACCGTCGTCGTCGCCGCGCCCCGGCCCACCGGGCGGCCCGTGGTGTGGGCGCGCGAGGAGCCCGCGGGCGG
This sequence comes from Streptomyces sp. NPDC059003, assembly GCF_042740445.1. Taxonomy (NCBI): domain Bacteria; kingdom Bacillati; phylum Actinomycetota; class Actinomycetes; order Kitasatosporales; family Streptomycetaceae; genus Streptomyces; species Streptomyces sp. NPDC059003. The sequence goes on from NZ_JBHYJH010000035.1 coordinate 53,199, forward strand.
CGGTCCGCTCGCCGCGCTCGACGCCGGGCTGCGCCGGGCGCCCGCCGAACTGGTCGTGGTGCTCTCCGCCGACCTGCCGTTCCTGCGGGAGCGGACCGTACGCGGCCTCGTCGCCGCGGTGCGCGCGGCCGACGTCGACGGCGCGGTGCTGACCGACCCCGAGGGCCGGGACCAGCCCCTCGTCGCTGCGTACCGAAGCGAGGCCCTGCGCAGGGAACTCGCGCGGCTCGCCGCCGAGGACGACCGCGGGGGCGGTCTCGCCGGGCTCCCCCTGCGGCTGCTCACCTCGCGGCTCACCCTGGCCCGGCTCGCCGATCCCCTCGCCGCGTTCGACTGCGACACCTGGGACGACATCGCCGCGGCCCGGGCGCGGATCAGAGAGCATGGGCGTGTGCTGTCTGAATGGATTTCCGCAGTCAAGGACGAACTGGGCATCGAACTCGACGTCGACACCGGCATCCTGCTCGACCTCGCCCGTGACGCCGCCCACGGCGTTGCCCGGCCCGCGGCGCCGCTGACCACCTTCCTCGTCGGGTACGCGGCGGCGCAGGCCGGAGCGGGGGGCGGTCCTGAGGCCGTCGCGGAAGCCGCGCGCAAGGCTGCCGCACTCGCGGCTCGCTGGGCCGACGAAGGCGCAGGTGCGGGCGAAGGCAAGGATCAGGGCAAAGACCAGTGAACGCGCGCCACCCGGCCGACGAGCTCGACGAGGCCCTCGCCCTGGCGAACGAGGCCCGCCCCGCCCACGCCGACCACCCCCACCGCGACGACCAGGCCGCCCACGCCCAAGCCCATGCCGACGGCGGAGGAGGCGGAGGTGGAGGCTGCGGAGGGCGAGGTCCCGAGGAAGGCAGCCCCGGCATCCCCGCCGCCGCCAGGTCCTCCGAAGCCTCCAAAGCCTCCAAAGCCTCCCTGGCCCCATCCGCCCCCCACGCCACCCCGTCCGGCTCCACCCCGTCCGGCTCCACCCCGTCCGACTCCACGCCGTCCCACGCCACCCCCTCCCACTCCAAGCACTCCCACCCCGCCACCCCCTGGCCCGAAGCCCGCGCCACCGCCGGGCGGGCCGGGGCCGCCGCCGGGGCTGCCGCATCCCGCAGGGCCCGCGCGGCCGACCCCACCCCCCTCCCCAGCGCCCTGGGCCGCACCCTCACGGCCCCGCTGACCGCCCTCACCGACCTGCCCTCCTTCGACACCTCCGCGATGGACGGCTGGGCCGTCGCGGGCCCGGGTCCCTGGGCGGTGCAGACCGGCGGTGTACTCGCCGGGCAGGAGCGTCCCGAGCCGCTGGGGGACGGTGAGGCGGTGCGGATCGCGACGGGTGCCCGGGTCCCGCCGGACACCACCGCCGTCGTCCGCAGCGAGCACGCGCGCGTGGACGACAAGCACCAGCTGCACGCCCAGCGCGACGTCGTGCCGGGGCAGGACATCCGGCCGCGCGCCCAGGAGTGCCGCACGGGCGAGCAACTGCTGCCGTCCGGCACCCTGGTGACCCCGGCGGTGCTCGGCATCGCCGCGGCCGCCGGGTACGACGCGCTGCCCGTGGCCCCGCGTCCCACCGTCGAAGTCCTCGTCCTGGGCGATGAGTTGCTCACCGAGGGCCTGCCCCAGGAGGGCCGCATCCGGGATGCGCTCGGCCCGATGCTGCCGCCCTGGCTGCGCGCGCTCGGCGCGGACGTGACGGCTGTCCGTCGCCTCGGTGACGACGCCGAGGCCCTGTACGAGGCCCTGTCGCAGTCCACCGCGGACCTGGTCGTGACGACCGGAGGCACCGCGTCCGGCCCGGTCGACCACGTTCACCCCACGCTGCGCCGCGTCGGCGCCGAACTGCTCGTCGACGGGGTCGCGGTACGCCCCGGCCACCCGATGCTGCTGGCCCGGCTGCCCGCCGACGGCGCTGCCCTGCCCGCCGAAGCCGATGCCGATGCCGCGGCATCGGCCGCGTCCGCGTCCGCCGAAACCGCCCCACCACCCCGCCACCTCGTAGGCCTCCCCGGCAACCCCCTCGCCGCCGTCTCCGGTCTGCTGACCCTGGCCGAGCCCCTGCTGCGCAGGCTCGCGGGCCGCGTCCCCGCCGAGCCGTACACCGCGCCCCTGCGGGACGACGTACACGGCCATCCGCGCGACACCCGGCTCGTCCCGGTCGCCCTGCGGGGCGAGCACGCGGTGCCGCTGCACTACAACGGCCCGGCGATGCTGCGCGGTATCGCCGTCGCCGACGGGCTCGCGGTGGTGCCGCCCGGCGGCGCGCGGCGGGGGCAGGAGCTGGAGATCCTCGACCTGCCCTGGACCGAACCGGGCGGACTCCACGGCGAGTTGGGCAGCGGTTCGGGCGGTTCGGGCGGCTTCGACAGCGAGGTGTGTTTCACGTGAAACTGCCCGGCCATGACGCGATCGCGCGCCAAGCCGACGAACATCTGGTGACACATCGGGTCAAACTGCCCCGACGCGTGGTCGAGCGACCGCTCCTCCAGGTCGGCAAGCGGCTCCTGATGGCCTTGGTCGTGCTCGGCCTGACGATCCTCATCGTGTGGCTGGACCGCGACGGCTACCACGACAACGCGAACGGGACGATCGACTTCCTCGACGCCTCGTACTACGCCACCGTGACGCTCTCCACCACCGGATACGGCGACATCGTCCCGCACAGCGACAGCGCGCGGCTCTCCAACATCTTCCTGATCACGCCGCTGCGCGTGCTCTTTCTGATCATCCTGGTCGGCACCACGCTCGAAGTGCTGACGGAACGCACCCGCGAGGAGTGGCGGCTCAACCGCTGGAGGTCCAACTTGCGTGACCACACCGTCGTCGTCGGCTTCGGCACCAAGGGCCGGTCCGCGGTCCAGACCGTGCGGGCGACCGGTCTGAAGCCCGAGCAGATCGTGGTCGTCGACCCGAGCTCGAAGGTCGTCGACGCGGCCACGGCGGAGGGCTACGCGGGCGTCGTCGGCGACGCGACCCGCAGCGACGTACTGCTGCGGGCCGAGCTGCAGCGGGCCCGGCAGATCATCATCGCGACCCAGCGCGACGACACGGCCGTCCTGGTCACGCTCACCGCGCGCCAGCTCAACCGCGGGGCGAAGATCGTGGCGGCGGTGCGTGAGGAGGAGAACGCGCCGCTGCTGCGCCAGTCCGGCGCCGACGCGGTCATCACCAGCGCGAGCGCGGCGGGCCGGCTGCTCGGTCTCTCGGTGCTCAGCCCCAGCGCGGGCCTGGTCATGGAGGACCTGATCCAGCAGGGCAGCGGCCTCGACCTCGTCGAGCGGCCGGTGATAAAGGCCGAGGCGGGCCGGGGGGTGCGCGAGACGGACGACCTGGTCGTCAGCGTCGTACGCGGCCATCGGCTCCTGGCGTACGACGATCCGGCGCTCGGCGAACTGCAGTTGACGGACCGTCTGATCACCATCGTGCGGGCCTCGCCGAGCGCGGAGGCGGCGGGGGTCGAGCCGCGGAGGGCGGCCAGGCCCGCCGACTGACGACGGCTTCGGGCTGCGGGCCCGGCATGGCAGTCTCCGGGTCGCTGAGGTCCGGCGGGTCCGGCGGGTCCGGCAGGTCCGGCAGGTCCGGCAGGCCTGGCAGGCCTGGCAGGCCTGGCCTGGGGCGGCAGGTCCGGCCAGGCTCGGCCAGGCCGGTCACGGGGTCCATCGCGGCGCCCGGGAGTAGCCTCGCCCGCATGCATGCGATCACGATCCCCGAACCCGGCGGTCCCGAGGCGCTTCAGTGGGCCGAGGTCCCCGATCCCGTGCCCGGCGAGGGCGAGGTCCTCGTCGAGGTGGCCGCCAGCGCCGTGAACCGCGCCGATCTGCTGCAGCGGCAGGGCTTCTACGACCCGCCGCCCGGCGCGTCCCCGTACCCCGGCCTGGAGTGTTCCGGCCGGATCGCCGCGCTCGGCCCCGGCGTCGCGGGCTGGGCGGTCGGCGACGAGGTGTGCGCGCTGCTCGCGGGCGGCGGGTACGCGGAGAAGGTCGCCGTGCCCGCGGGGCAGCTGCTTCCGGTGCCCGACGGCGTCGACCTCGTCACGGCGGCGGCGCTGCCGGAGGTCACGGCCACGGTCTGGTCGAACGTGTTCATGGTGGCCCATCTGCGCCCCGGCGAGACGCTGCTCGTGCACGGCGGGGCCAGCGGCATCGGCACCATGGCGATCCAGCTCGCCAAGGCCGTCGGCGCCAAGGTGGCGGTGACGGCGGGCGGCAAGGAGAAGCTGGCGTTCTGCGGTGACCTCGGTGCCGACGTGCTCATCGACTACCGCGAGCAGGACTTCGTCGAGGAGATCCGGCGGGCCACGGACGGGGCGGGGGCCGACGTGATCCTGGACATCATGGGGGCGAAGTATCTGGACCGGAACGTGCGGTCGCTCGCCGTCAGTGGGCGGCTCGCGATCATCGGGATGCAGGGGGGCGTGAAGGGCGAGCTGGACATCTCCGCGCTGCTGCGCAAGCGGGGTGCCATCACCGCGACGTCGTTGCGGGCTCGGCCCGTGGCCGAGAAGGCCTCGATCATTGCTGCGGTGCGGGAGCATGTGTGGCCGTTGGTGGGGGCGGGAGCGGTGCGGCCGGTGGTTGATCGGGTGCTTGCTGTGCGGGATGCGGGGGCTGCGCATCGCGTGCTGGAGGAGGGTGGGCATATGGGGAAGGTGTTGCTCGCCGTGTAGGGGTGCGGGTGGGTGTCCCTCGCTGGGCGCCCCAGGCCCGCCCCTTCTCCGAAACCAGGGGCTGCCGCCCCTGGGATCCCGCTTTTATCGGCGCTTCGCGCCTCGTCCTCAAACGCCGGACGGGCTGGATCGTTGCCCGACGGGCTGGAATGTCAGGTTGCTCCGAGATGCCGGATGAGGCCTGGCGTGTGACGCTGGCTGGACTGCCGTGATCTTGAGGGGGTCCGCGGTGTCTTCATGGGTGCGTCGTGCCCCGCGTGTGGCGGTGGTGCTGCTCGTGGTGCTGTTCGCCCCGCGTCCGGCGTACGCCGCCGAACCGTCCCCCGACCCCTCGGCCGCGTACTACGACGGCGTGTCCCTCGCCGGGAGCCGTGCCGGTGAGGGGCGGCCGCGGCCGGGGCGGGCCGAGCCGCTCGCCGTGCCCGACCCGCGGGCCTGGCGCCCGCTGCCGCCCCCGCCCCCTCCGGAGCGCCCCGAGCACACGCCGCCCCCCGCCGCGGACGCCGCCGAGCCCGTGCGCGGGCAGACGGCGACCGGCCCGCCCATCCCCGGTCTGCGCGTCCTGCCGCTCGGCGTGGGCCTGGCCCTGACCGGACTGGGCATCGGCTTCCTCGGCCTGCGCCTGCGCCGGGGGTGACCCGGCACGGACCGCGCCGGGGGACCCGGCACGTCCCGCCGGGTCCGATGGACACGGCGCACGCCCCCGTACACGGTGGATCACGACCGAACGGGGGCACCACGGATGTGTGAGCAACGGGTGCGAGAGAATGGCGGCATGGAGATGCCGAGGAACGAAAGGTCGCCGGAGAACCCACAGGTCCTGGTCGTCGGCCAGGACGGAATGGCGCTCGGCGGCGGAGGCGACGACGACGCCCGCGAGGTCCCGGTGACGGACATGGTCGAACAGCCGGCGAAGGTCATGCGCATCGGCAGCATGATCAAGCAGCTCTTGGAGGAAGTGCGCGCGGCACCTCTGGACGAGGCGAGCCGGGTGCGCCTCAAGGAGATCCACGCCAGCTCGGTGAAGGAGCTGGAGGACGGGCTCGCGCCCGAGCTCGTCGAGGAGCTGGAGCGCCTGTCGCTGCCGTTCACCGACGAGACCACGCCGAGCGACGCGGAGCTGCGCATCGCGCAGGCCCAGTTGGTGGGCTGGCTCGAGGGCCTCTTCCACGGGATCCAGACGACGCTGTTCGCCCAGCAGATGGCCGCGCGGGCCCAGCTGGAGCAGATGCGCCGCGCGCTGCCCCCGGGCGTGGGCGGCCACGAGGACGACGAGGACGGCGGCGTGGCGGGCCGCACCGGAGGCCCGTACCTCTAGACCTGCCACAGGTCTCCCACCGGAGCACTACATAGGCCTTCCACCGGAGCACCAAGGGGCCCGGTACGCACAGTGCGTACCGGGCCCCTTCGGTGAGCGGCCCCGCTCAGCCCCACGTGGTGCCCGCGGGCTCCTGAATCGTGGCGTTGATGCGGTTGAACATGTTCGTCACCGCGATGACGAGGATCAGGGCGGACAGCTCCTTCTCGTCGAAGTGGTCGGCGACCTCGTCCCAGAGCTCGTCGGACACGGCCTGCGTGGAGCGGTCCGCGAGGCGCGTGGCAACCTCCGCGAGGGCGAGCGCGGCGCGCTCGGCGTCCGTGAAGAACGGCGCCTCGCGCCAGGCCGCCACCGCGGCGATCCGCTCGATGCCCGCCCCGGCCTTGACCAGGTTCTGCGTGTGGCCGTGGATGCAGGCGCTGCATCCGTTGATCTGGCTGGCCCGCAGGCCGACGATCTCCTGCAGCTCCTGCGGAAGGCCGCTCTCGGCGATGGCCTTCATGATGCTGCCGATGCCCTTCATCCCGTCGGGAAGGACGAACGCCGGGTTCTTCATTCGCGCCTGCATGACCGTTCTCCTCTGTGCCGCTCGGCTTGTCACTCCTATGACGGCCGGGCCGCCGCAAGTGTGACCGGAGAGATCAGAAAGTTCAGGACGGGTTGCCGGTGGAGATGTCGAACTGGATCTCCACGTTCTTCGGGTCGACGTCGTCCCCGGCCTTCGGCAGGGTCCGCATGACCGTGTCCTCGCCGTACGTGTTCTCGTCGACCTTGTTCTTGTCGTACTGCCAGCCGGCCGCCTGGAGGCAGGACAGGACCGACCGCCAGTCCTTGAAGGCGAAGTCCGGCATCTTGATCTTGTTCTCGTCGTTGGTGGCCGTGTCCGGCTCCGTGCACATGGTCTTCTCGACCGTGCGCGTGCGGTCGGGGCCACGGTGCCCGGCCACCGGCTTCTTCGGGTCCTTGGCGCCGCCGTCGTCGTCCCCGCCGCCCAGCTGGAGCGCCATGATCAGGCCACCGATGGCGAGCAGGGCGACGACGATCGAGCCGATGATCACCGGCATGTTCCGCTTGCCGCCGCTGGAGCCGCCGGAGCCGCCGCCGGGCGACGCGGTCGTGCCCGGCTGCGGGGAGATGGTGTACGGGGCCGGGGTGTGGGCCGCCTGGGGTGCCGGGGCGTACGCGTTCGTCGGCGCCGGGGTCGCGTAGCCCTGCTGCGGGTAGCCGTACCCCGCCTGCGGGGCCGGGGTCGGGTTGCCGTACGGGCCCGGCTGGTACGGCGTCTGGACGCTGCCCGCGCCCTGCGGCGCCGACGAGTCGACCGGCGGGAAGACGGCGGAGCCGACGCCCGCGCCGCTGGCCGTCTGCGCGCCCGGCACGATGCTGGGCGCCGCCGCCTGGAACGACTGGGCGACGCGCAGGCACTCGTCGCGCATCGCCTCGGCGGTCGGGAAACGCTCGTTCGGGTTCTTCTTCAGCGCGCGGGCGACGAGCGCGTCGATCGCGGGCGGAAGGGAACGGTTGATCGAGGAGGGAGCGACCGGCTCCTCCTGGACGTGCGCGTACGCGATCGCGAGCGGCGAGTCCGCCTCGAAGGGGAGCCGCCCCGTCACCAGCTGGAACAGCATGATGCCGACCGAGTACAGGTCCGAGCGGGCGTCGACGCCGCGGCCGAGGGCCTGCTCGGGCGAGAGGTACTGGGGGGTGCCGACGACCATGCCGGTCTGGGTCATGGACGTGACGCCGGACTGCATGGCGCGGGCGATGCCGAAGTCCATGACCTTGACGACGTTCCGCTTCGTCATCATCACGTTGCCCGGCTTGATGTCGCGGTGGACCAGGCCCATCTCGTGGCTGATCTCCAGGGCCGCGAGGACATCCGCGGTGATCTTGAGCGCCTGGTCGGTGGGCATCGCGCCCTGCTGGCGGATCGCGGCGTCCAGGACGGAGCCGAGGGGCTTGCCCTCCACGTACTCCATGACGATGTACGGCATGGTGGCGCCGCCAAGATCGTCTTCGCCGGTGTCGAAGACCGACACGATGTTCGTGTGCGTGAGCTTGGCCACGGACTGGGCCTCGCGGCGGAAGCGCTCGCGGAAGGACTGCTCGCGGCCCAGCTCCGTGTGGAGTGTCTTGATCGCGACATGGCGGTCGAGGACCGTGTCATAGGCGAGGTGCACCGAAGCCATGCCGCCCTCACCGAGCAGATCGCGCAGCTGATAGCGGCCGCCGGCCAGTGAACTGCCCGCGTACCGGCCCTGAGCGCCGTCCTGGCTCATGTCGTGCGTCCCCCATCGGCGCGGACGCGAGACGGCGCCGCGGCTGTGACTGTGGCTATGGGTGCGACCGAAGACGTCTTGACGACAGTGATCGATCCGCTATTCCTGGCCAAGTCTGCCCGAGGGCCCCGACACGTCAAGCTCGGTGCCCGTTCCGTGACCGTACGCGCAAGAAGCGTCTCGGAAGCGTTACAAGTTTGCCCCATGGGGCGCCTGGCGGGTTTGATGGCCGGTCCACGTCGGACCGGCGTGCCGCGAGAAGGCTGTAGCGTGGCACGGCGGAGTACCACGTACCCCTCTTACCCCCCGACCACGTATCCGGTACACGACGTACCCACGATCAGAAACGACGGCGAGGACTGATGGCACAGACGCAGCGCGCTCAGGGCCCGTCCGACCCCGAGGCGACTGGCGGCGGTATGTCAGACGTGCCCGAGATGTGGGGGAACAACGGACTTGTCGGAGACGGCAGGTACCGCCTGACCCACCGGCTCGGCCGCGGTGGCATGGCCGAGGTGTTCGCCGCCGAGGACGTACGCCTGGGGCGTACGGTCGCGGTCAAGCTGCTCCGCGCCGACCTCGCCGAGGACCCGGTGTCCAAGGCCCGCTTCACGCGTGAGGCACAGTCGGTCGCCGGTCTGAACCACCACGCCGTCGTCGGGGTCTACGACTCCGGCGAGGACTTCATCGGCGGGAACTCCGTCCCCTACATCGTGATGGAGCTGGTCGAGGGCCGCACCATCCGCGATCTGCTGATCAACGCCGAGGCCCCCGGGCCCGAGCAGGCGCTGATCATCGTGTCCGGCGTCCTGGAGGCGCTCGCCTACTCGCACCAGCACGGCATCGTGCACCGCGACATCAAGCCGGCGAACGTGTCGATCACCAACACCGGCGCGGTGAAGGTGATGGACTTCGGCATCGCCCGCGCCCTGCACGGGGCGTCCACGACGATGACGCAGACCGGCATGGTCATGGGCACGCCGCAGTACCTGTCGCCCGAGCAGGCGCTCGGCAAGGCCGTCGACCACCGGTCCGACCTGTACGCGACGGGTTGCCTCCTGTACGAGCTGCTCGCGCTGCGGCCGCCGTTCACCGGTGAGACGCCGCTCTCCGTGGTCTACCAGCACGTCCAGGACACGCCCGTGCCGCCGTCCGAGGTGTCCGACGCGGCGCCGCCGGAGCTCGACGGGCTCGTCATGCGGTCGCTCGCCAAGGACCCCGACGACCGCTTCCAGACCGCCGAGGAGATGCGCGGCCTGGTGCAGTACGGGCTTCAGATGCTCGCCGAGCAGGGCAGCCACACGGGGACCTGGAACACCGGCCCGGTGGAGACGGTCCACGGGCACGAGGGCGCGCACACCCCGGCCATGGGCATGGCGGGTACGGCCGCGATGCCGCACCCCGGGGACAGCGGCACCCAGCAGATCCCGAGCCCCATGCTGCGGCCTCCGGGCGGCGACGACGGCGGCTTCGACGGCGGCCACGGGGACGGGGGCGGCGGGCGGCGCGGCCGGATGTGGATCCTCGCCGTGCTCGCGGTCATCGCCATCGCGGTGGGTGTCGCGTTCGCGCTGTCCGGGGGCGACGACAAGGGCGGCAAGGACGGCGGTCCCTCGAAGACGCCGTCCACGAAGCAGTCCCAGGAGAAGAAGCCCAGCAAGACCAAGGACGAGGAGACGTCCGACGGGTCGACGGAGCCGGGTGCGGGGACCGGGGGTCAGGGGAACACCGACTACACGCGGCAGCCCACGCAGCAGACCCAGCAGCCGACGCGGCCGACGGATCAGCCGACCAAGCCGACCGATCCGCCCACGGATCCGACCGATCCGCCGACCGATCCGACGGACCCGCCGACCGATCCGACCGATCCGCCTACGGATCCGACCGATCCGGCTTCGCCGCCGGATGACGGGGGGAACGGTGGGGACACCGAGGGTGGCGAGGGGTCCGGCGAGAGCTGAGGCCCGTTTGCTGGGTACCCGGCGTCTGGGCTGACGTGCGTACAGCGCGCCCGGCGCCGGGGCTTGCGTACCGAGAGTGCGTTGCCCGGCGTTGCGGGGTCCCGCTGTGCCCACCCGTCCCGCCCTGCGGGACGATTGCCCACAGCGGGGGGCGGCTTTTAGCGGGCGTGCTGGAGGTCGCGCTCGCGGGCCGTGCTGAGGGTGTGGACCGTTGCCGTCTGGGGCTCTATGCGCATGTACACCGGGTCGTACGGTTCGCCGTCCACGTAGTCGGGGGACGGGCCGAACAGGGAGCGTTCCATCTCCGTCGGCTCGATGGCCTCGCACAGGCCCACCAACTGGACCGTCCACTGGCCCTCGTCGGCCGTCGTGGTGCCCAAGTTGTCCGCCCCGTAGGCGATGACGCTGCCCACGCACGCGTGGTGGTAGCCGAAGCCGCGGTGCATGCGCAGCAGGATGCGGTCGTCGGTGACGGCGTGCCGGGCCGCGGCGAGGAACGGCAGCGCGCGCATGCTGGTGGCCACCCGGCCGTACTCGGTACGCCGGAGCAGCGCGAAGGCGAGGTCTCGGTCGCAGTCGGAGGGCATCCTCCTACGGTGCGGCACGCGCGCGTGCGCGAAAAGAGCCGCCCGCCCCGGAAGGGCGGGACGTAAGTCCCGGATCAGCGCCGCTCGGCCTGCATCCGGGCCACGTACGCCGCCGCCTGCGAACGGCGCTCCATGCCGAGCTTGGACAGCAGGCTGGAGACGTAGTTCTTGATCGTCTTCTCGGCGAGGTGGAGGCGCTCGCCGATGACGCGGTTGGTGAGGCCCTCGCCGATCAGGTCGAGGATCTTGCGCTCCTGCTCGGTGAGGTTGGCGAGGCGGTCGTCGCCCTTGGCGCTGTTGCCGTCGCGCAGGCGCTCCAGGACGCGGGCCGTGGCGACCGGGTCGAGCAGGGACTTCCCGGCGGCGACATCGCGTACCGCCGTGAGGAGTTCATTGCCGCGGATGGCCTTGAGGACATAGCCGGAGGCGCCCGCCATGATGGCGTCGAAGAGGGCCTCGTCGTCGGCGAACGAGGTCAGCATCAGGCATTTGATGGAGTCGTCCTGCGAGCGGATCTCGCGGCAGACCTCGACTCCGCTGCCGTCGGGAAGGCGCACGTCGAGGACCGCGACGTCCGGCCGGGTGGCCGGGATGCGGACCAGCGCGTCCGCCGCCGTACCCGCCTCGCCGACCACTTCGATGTCGGACTCCACGGTGAGCATTTCGTGGACTCCGCGCCGTACGACCTCGTGATCGTCGAG